>JAZFUB010000094.1:0-4001 GCA_036447015.1 Thermoguttaceae bacterium
ACGCTCACCGTGTCGGCCGACGGCGTGCTGGCCAACGACACCGACCCCGAGAGCGACCCGATCTGGGCCGAGTTGGTCGACGGGCCGGCCCATGGAACGGTCTCGCTCTTCGAGGACGGCTCGTTCGTCTATACGCCCGACTTCCTCTTCAACGGCACCGACAGCTTCACCTACTACGCGACCGACGACATGGACGACTCCGGCGTGGTCACGGTCACGATCGACGTGGTCACCGACGTCGAACTGCTCGGAACGGTCGACTTCCTCGAGCTCGAAGGCCTGGACCCGTCCTCGGGCGATCTCTGGTATCGTCTTGATACGACTCGTGCCGGATACCTGACAGTGGAAGCCCTGACCGACGGTGCCACGCTGACGCTTTACGATCCGTCGAAAAACGAAATTGCCACTTCGACGTTGATCAACGGAAAACAACGGGTCGAAGTGTTTGCGGATGCGGCCAATGAAGTCTATCACTTCAAGCTCAGCGGTGGTGGTTCCGACGTCGACGTCCGGGTGACGAATCTGGTTTACCAGGACTCGGGCCAGGTCACCGTCTTCGGCACTGCGGGGGATGATCACTTCGAGATGGTTGCCGAGGCAAGCAACGTGGGAATCAACGACGTCTGGTACGACTTCACCGGCGCCGAAGCCGCAACGGTTACGTTCGACGGTTCGCACGGCGACAATACGGCCAAGATCTTCGGTACCGCCGGCATCGAGTCGGCCGACCTGTGGGCCGACCGGGCGGAAATCGACGGCGATGGGTATACGGTCATTATCGACGACGTCGCATCGACCGAGGTCGACGGGCTCGGCGGCGAGGATAGCGCGACGTTCTACGATTCGGCCGCCGATGACGAATTCACGGCCTGGCCCGGCGGCGGCCTGATGCAAAGCGACACGATCAGTCATCGGGTCGACAATTTCGAGAACGTGGTCGCGCATGCCACGGCCGGCGGGATCGACGTGGTCAAGTTCTTCGACTCGCCCGGCAACGATCAGTACGTGGGGACGCCGACCTACAACAGCCTCTCCGGCGACGGATTCCAAAACGAGGTCTGGTTCTTCGAAGGCAGCCACGCCTATGCCACGGCCGGTGGGATCGACGAGGCCAAGTTCTACGATTCCATTGGCGACGACACCTACATCTCCACACCGACCTACGCGGCCCTGTTCAATGCCGACTATCGCGACGACGAGATGGCCAATGGGTTCTATAATCGGGTCAAGTTCTTCGAGGGCGTGCACGCTTTTGCGACCGGCGGCGGTGTCGACACGGCCCGATTTTACGACTCGACCGACAATGACGAGTTCGTGGCCACGCCGACCTATGCGGCCCTGTTCAACATGGACTACGAAGAACAGTACACCAGCGGGTTCTACAATCGGGCGAAATTCTTCGAGGCGACCCATGCGTTCGGCACGGCCGGCGGCGTCGACACGGCCCGGCTGTACGACTCGCCCGCCGACGACCTGTTCTACGCCGACCCGACGCACGGAGCCCTGTTCAACCCGACTTATCAAGAGGAGTATACGAACGGGTTCTACAATCGGGCCAAGTACTTCGAGGCCGTTCATGCCTTTGCCACGGCCGGCGGCCACGACACGGCCGAGTTGCACGACTCCAGCGCGGACGACACGTTCTACGCCGACCCGATCCAAGGAGCCCTGTACAATCCGACCTATCAAGAGTCGTACACCAACGGCTTCTACAATCGGGCCAAGTACTTCGAGGAGGTGACCGCCTTTGGCGACACGGGTGGGCGGGACGTCGCTCTGCTGAACGGCTCCTCCGAGAACGACCTGTTCCTGAGCGACCCGACCGGGGCCGTGCTGTCCAATCCCACTTACCAGCAGTCGTACACCAACGGCTTCTCGAACCGCGTAAGGGCGTTCGACGAGGTCTACGGCACGGCCGGCGAGGGCGACGACGATCGGGCCTATCTGGACGACGCACCGGGCTCGATCGATGTGCTGAACGGTGACGTGGATCGCGCTCGGTTGACGAACGAGGCGCTCGACATCTTTTACGAGGCGGCCGGTTTCGACTACGTGAAGGCCAAGGCGACCGACAACGGCGACCAGAACGATCTGCCCGACGCGGGCCTGTTGCAGTTCGACCTGGAGTTGGAAGGTCCCTGGCAATAAGTTGGGCGTCGGGCCTGCCCGGCGTTGTCGTGGCCCAATCTGTTAGCCGCGGAGCTTGCTTGCTCTTGCCCATTGCGGTATCCTTTCGGTTATGAATCGCCTGCCGGACGACGGCCGGGCACGAACCCCCGAAAGGAGAGCAGTGATGAGATCCCCAACGAACACACGTTCCACACGGCGAGACTTTCTGCGAGGTGCCCTGGCGGCCGGCGGCGCGGCCGCGGCCCCCTATCTGATCCCGGGCTCGGCCTTGGGGGCGGACGACGCTCCCGCGCCGAGCGAGCGAATCACGATGGGGTGCATCGGACTCGGTGGCCGGGGGACGGTCGATATGAACACGTTTCTGGGTCGCGACGCGGCCCAGATCGTCGCGCTGTGCGACGTCGATGCCGGAAGCACCCGATACGAGGACGCCTGGCACAGGGGACTGGCCCCGGCCAAGGAAAAGGTCGAGAAGCACTACGCGGCCCGACAACCCTCGGGCAGCTTCAGCGGGATCGACGGCTATCGCGATTTTCGCGACCTGTTGGCCCGAGACGACATCGACACGGTCTGCATCGCCACACCGGACCACTGGCACGCCCCGATCGCCGTGGCGGCGGCCAAGGCGGGCAAGGACATCTACTGCGAGAAGCCGCTGAGCCTGACGATCGCCGACGGCCGGGCCATGGTCGACGCCGTGACCCGATACGACCGCGTCTTTCAGTGCGGTTCGCAGCGACGGTCCGATGCCCGATGCCGTCGCTCGTGCGAACTGGTCCGCAACGGTCGCATTGGCCGGCTGCACACGGTGCGCGTGGGGCTGCCCGGCGGGCATTGGATTCGCAGCAACGCCAAGAAAACGTTCGAGCCGGAGCCGGTGCCCGACGGTTTCGACTACGATCTCTGGCTGGGTCCGGCGCCCTGGGCTCCCTATATCTTCAACCGATGTCACTGGAACTTTCGGTGGAACCTCGACTATTCGGGCGGCAACGTGACCGACTGGGGCGCCCACATGATCGACATGGCCCATTGGGGAATGGGACGCGACGAGTCGGGACCCGTCGAAGTCGAAGGCAAGGGGACGTTTCCGCCGCGGACCGATCTGTGGAACGCGGCCACGGCGTTCAAGTTCACCTGCACCTATGACGACGGCGTGAAGATGATCGTCCAAAGCGGCGGCCCCACACGGTTCGAGGGCACCGAGGGCTCGGTCGATCTGGGCGGCAAGACGGACCCGCCCGAGTTGGCCGACACGGTCATCGGCCTCGACGAAATCCACCTCTACGAGAGCGACAGCCAGCACGGCAACTTCCTCGAGTGCGTCAAAAGCCGCCAGCGGACCGCCGCACCGGTCGAAGTGGCCCATCGGTCGATTTCGGTAGCCCACCTGGGCAACATCGCGATGATGATCGGCCGCCCGATCCGCTGGAACCCGGAGAAGGAAGAAATCCTCGACGACGAAGAGGCCTCGCGCCTGTTAAGCCGGGCAAAACGCGGGCCGTGGACTGTGTAGACCGGTAGACCGGGGATGATACGCCGGCGCAACCAACTCAATCGCGCCGATGCAAGGACCTGTTAGCCGCTGGGCTTGCCCTGGTTGTTTAACACAAATCCCGCCGGCTTGTCCGGCGGATCGTTCGGCTTTCCACTACACACCGGCTCTCCGATCACCCGAGAATCCCGCCGGCTTGCCCGGCGGATCGTTCGGTTGCTCACTTCCCGGGCACTGGGCCACACTCGACCGTAGTGGAAAACCGAATATTCCGCCGGGCAAGCCGGCGGGATTTCTATACGGCATAGGCAGCCTTGATGTAGCGGGAAACCGAACGATCCGCCGGGCAAGCCGGCGGGATTCAGGTCGAAGCGAGTGG
>JAZFUB010000095.1:0-3520 GCA_036447015.1 Thermoguttaceae bacterium
GAGGGAACTGTTCGAGTAGGTGTTCCCCCTTTTTTTCAACAAACCGACCGATGTACATCCGAGCAGCAAGATCCTCGCCGGTTGCTGTTCGATGCCGAGATGCTCGGCAATCTGTGCACGAGTCAGCCGTCCGTGTTTCGCCAAGAGGGAGAATAGGTCCAGTTGTACGGCCGATCGGAGCGTTTGGAAGAAGATGTGCCCACCGAATATCAGATAGAAACGCTCGATCTGGCGTCGCATCACGACACCTTCAACAAAGCGTGTGAAAGGAAGCTTCACAGAGCGATTCCACAAAGCTTGCAGCTTCCGCAGCCCACCTTGTTTCTCGCTGACGCCGTTGCTGTTCTGACGGGGGATCTGGTTGTCATGATTGCCAGTGGGGGATACTTCGAGTTCGACATCCTTTTGCTGGCCCAGCTCCGGTTCTTCATACACGGCATGACTCATCGATCAGCCTCCTCTAATGAATGACTTACGCCACGTTTGAGCACACAAGTATAGGTTTCTTTTCAGTGGAAATTCGACGTGGCCTGTTGCCGCAAATACCGGGCCAGCCACCAGCACTTCAGCCTCTGCATCGGGTGGGCGTTTCCACCGAGGAGTCGGCGACGTACGAATCGGCCGACATAAGCGTCGAACTGATGAAAATACGGAGCGGAGTAGATGCGACCGCGTCGAAGAAGGATCTTGAGTACTTCCGCCGTCAAAACACCCGCCGACAACTGACATGCTAGTACCGCAGATGGGCCGGACCGGCCATCGACATCCAGGTGAGCCAAGTCCATGTAACTCCGTTGGATTGCTCTTGGTGCCATACCGACGACGTAATGGACAAACTTATCAATGGGGTCCATATCGTCCGACAGTCTGAAATACTGATCAAACGACATGCCCTCTGGGTCCATTATCACCCAGACCGTGCTGAAGCCGACAGGGCCGGCCCCTAGAGCATAGATTCCCCGCTCCGCAGCCATCCGGAAGAGCAGACGCCGGACATCGATCTCGAACGCCTCGATTCCGTCGACGAGCACGTCAACGTCCTGCAGAAAGCCCTCGGCGTTGCTTGGTCCGATCGGCTCTCGAAAGACACGAATCTCGGCTTCCGGGTTGATGTCTTGGACGATTTCAGCCATGACGTCGGCTTTTGGTTGTCCGATGTTGGACGACAGGGCGCCGTATTGGCGGTTGGCATTGCAGGTCTCGAAGGTGTCGGGATCGGCGATCGTGAAGCGGCCGATTCCCAGGCGTGCCAGGGTGACCAGGTCGATGCCTCCCACGCCGCCGAGACCTGCGACGGCTACGCGGCTGTTGCGCAATCGTTGCTGTTCGTCTGGACTGATCAGCCCGAGATTGCGCTTGAATGCCTCGTCATACGACCAGTCCGTGACGGCGGGGCGACCGACGAGGCTCAACATGGGGGCCCCTGCACTCATTTCTGCTCTTCTCCTCGCGTTGCCGTGTTCTTGCGTTGCCATGGTGCGTTGAACTTCAGCACTTCTTCTGCCAATAATTCAGGATAGCCTTTTTCTTGGAGGGCGGTCGTCAAAGCGTCTCAGGATCCGTTCAGCTCGCCCCCCCGTTACAGACGGGGCCCTTCCGTGTCCAAAGAATGTCGGTCGGGTACACTCGCTGTGGAGGGAACTTCCCCCCCATCTTCCAAATCAATCTCCACATCCACTCGCAAACCGACGATCAACTCGGCGGTTTCTTCTAGTTCGATCCAGACCTCTCGGGTCTTGGTGTCGTAGCGTTCGGTTGGATGGTTGCTCCAGAGCTCCTTTCGGCCCATGCGGGGACTTAGTCGGATGACTCGGCCGGTGAATTTTTTGTCGAGCAGGCCGTCGGCGGTGATCCGGGCCGACATGCCGACCTTTACCTGTGGGGCGTCCATTTCCTCGACGAACGCTCGGGCATGGAATCGCGAAGTGTCGGTGAGGATGACGGCCGGTAGAAGCGACTGCGGGCCGATCAGTTCGCCGACCTCCACGTCAAGCTTCAGGATCTGTCCTCGCCGGGGTGCCTTCAGTGTGGTTCGTTGCACGTTGACGTTGGCCAGGTCCAGGCTGGCCTTGGCGGCCTCGATACGCGCGTTCTCGATTTCGATGTCGTCGGCTCGGGCCTCGGCCGTGATCAACTCGAAACGGGCCTTTACTGCCGCGACTTCGGCCGTCAAACCGGTCACCAGCGTTCGCTGGTTGTCTGCATCCTGCTGGGAGATGACCCCGTCTTTCCTCAATTCGTATGTCCGATCCCAGGTCAGTTGTGCCCGCTCCAGTTCCGCCTGTTTCGCATCGTACATGGCCTTGGCTTCGGCACGCTCTTGCAGATGGGCACCGTTGACCAGCCGCCCCAGTTGAGCCCGAGCCAGGTTGAACTGGGCGGTGGCCAGACTCGCTTCGTGCTGGTACTGTTCGTCGTCAAGCCGCAGGATCACCTGGCCTTGCTCGACGAATTGGCCCTCCTCGACGAGCACCTCGACAACGCGGCCGGCCAACCGCGGCCGCAGTTCGACTTCCGGAGTCCGTCCTTCGATGCGTCCCAAGGCAAAGATCGCGGTGGGCTCGAGGCTCTCGGCCGACCGGGTGGTCGGTGTGCTCGATTGAGCATCGATCATCATGCCCAAGGCCACGATCGCCGTCACACCTAGGATAACCAGTATGTATTTCGTCATGGATTACCTACTCCTGCTTCCAGCGACCGATCCCGAGAGTGGGCTCGTGGTTCCGGCTTGGTGGTTCGGACAATGCGACCGTTTTCCAGATGGAGGATTCGGTCGGCGAACGGGAAGATACGTTGGTCGTGAGTGACGACGATTGCGGCCTTCCCTTTTTCGGTCGTCAGGCGTCGCAACAACGCCATCACCTCTTGGCCGTTGGCCCCGTCGAGCGAAGCGGTCGGCTCGTCGGCCAGGACTAGATCGGGGTCTCCAACCAATGCCCGGGCCAAGGCCACTCGCTGGCATTGTCCGGCACTGAGGTTCGCCGGATGCGAATTGGCTTTGTCGGCTATCCCGACCGCCTCGAGCAATGAGTCGGCCCGTCGGCGTGCCTTTCGCGGCGACATCGTCCGTAGTGTCAGCGGAACAGCGACGTTTTCCGAGGCAGTCAGGCCGCGAATCAGATGAAACCGCTGGAAGACGAAGCCGATCCGATTTCGTCGCAAGGCGGCACGGCGGCGTTCGCTCAGGGCGAAGACGTCCTGGTCGAGGATTCGCACTTCGCCCCGGTCGGCCGAAAGAATGCAGCCGAGGATCGACAGCAGCGTGGTCTTTCCGCTGCCGGACGGGCCGGCCAGGAAGACGCATTCTCCCGGGCGTACGACGAGATCGACGCCGGTGAGCACGGGAGTGGTCGTCGTGCCGTTACGATAGGCCTTATGAACGCTCTGAACACTGACGGCCGCGTGCTCCCGGTCATTCGTGTTCGATTCCTTGTCGGCAATCATGACTGTAGCACCATCATTGGGTCGAGCTTGCGGATTCTCAGATACGGCAAGATTGCGGAGATCAGGCAGATCAACA
>JAZFUB010000096.1:0-4668 GCA_036447015.1 Thermoguttaceae bacterium
AAACAGGCCGAGTTGCGTTTGGCTTCGCATGGGCGGGATATCCGCCGGGTTGATGCGGTCGTGATCTCGCACGACCATTCGGATCATGCCCGATGTATGGGTATCTTCCAGCGGAAGTTCGGCCTGCCGCTGCACGTGACGACGAAGACGCTCGATGCGGCCGCCCGACGGTGCCGGCTGGGACGCATCGATACGGTTCACCATTTCGAGCCGACCGCCGTGCTGCGATTCGGCCAGGTGACGGTCGAAACGATTCCCACACCCCACGACGGCGCCGACGGCGTGGCCTTCGTGATCGATGACGGCCGGCATCGGCTGGGGATCCTGACCGATCTGGGACACGTGTTCGACGGCCTCGAATCGCTGATCGGCTCGCTCGACGCCATCCTGCTCGAAAGCAATTACGACGGGCGAATGCTGGCCGACGGCGACTATCCGGACTTTCTGAAGCAGCGAATCAGCGGCCCCGGCGGCCACCTGTCGAACGCCGAGGCGGCCGAACTGCTTCGCACGGCGGCCGGCAGTCGGATGCAATGGGCCTGCCTGGCCCATCTGTCCGAAGACAACAACAGGCCCGAGGTGGCGCTCAGAACGCATCACCGCGTGCTGGGCGACCGATTTCCCCTGCACATCGCCGGCCGCCATCAAGTGACCGACGTTCTGGAAATATGACGCCGTCGCAGGGTACTTTGTGATGTGTCATGCCACCCGCCGGCGTGTTTGGGCCGGAAATCGACGTATTCTTCCGGAAAACGTTGAAACCGGGGCGTCGAGCGTGTAGATTGGAATCTGCTGCGATACGGCTTGTGTCGCATCCGTAGACACCCCCAATCGGCCGATTCCTGGAGCTTCACCGATGCACTGCCCCCGATTGTTCCTGCGTTTGTTGCTTGCCGCTTTTCTACTCCCGCTGGTGCTCTCGCCGATACCCGCCCAATCGCAGCCTGCGAAGGTCGAGAAGGCCGAGAAGGCGACCGTTCCGCTGCAATGGATCAGTACGTTTTCGTGGCGTTCGATCGGGCCGGCCAACATGAGCGGCCGGATCACGGCGCTGGCGGTTAATGAGAGGGATCCGAACACCTGGTGGGCGGCCACCGCGTCGGGTGGGCTGCTGAAGACCGTCAACAACGGCATGACGTTCGAGCACCAGTTCGACCGCGAGGCGACCGTCTCGATCGGCGACGTCCAGGTGGCCCGATCGAATCCGAACATCGTTTGGGTTGGCACGGGCGAGGCCAATCCTCGGAACAGCGTCTCGTGGGGCGACGGCGTCTACAAGTCGATCGACGGCGGCAAGACGTGGAAGAACATGGGACTGAAGAAAATCTTCCAGACCGGCCGAATCGCCATTCATCCGAAGAACCCGAACATCGTTTACGTCGGTGCCTTGGGGCGGCTCTGGGGGCCGAGCCAGGAACGGGGACTGTTCAAGACGACCGACGGCGGAGAGACCTGGAACAAGATTCTCTTCATCGACGAGAAGACGGGCATCGTCGACGTGCAGATGCACCCGAAGGACCCCGAGACGCTCCTCGTTGCGGCCTATGAACGCGAGCGTGACGGGTTCGACTCGAACGATCCGGCCAAGAAGTTCGGCCCCGGCTCCGGGCTCTACAAGACGACCGACGGCGGCAAGAAGTTCAAGAAGCTGACCAAGGGACTGCCCGACTGCAACCTGGGCCGTATCGGATTGGCCTATTATCGGCGCGACCCGAACTTGGTCTACCTCGTACTCGAATCGGAGAAGATCGGCCAGGAACCGCCCGACGCTCCGTTCCTGGGCCTTCGCGGCACCGATGCCGAGGTCGGCATGAAGATCGAAGAGGTCGTCAAGAAAGGCCCGGCCGAAAAGGCGGGCCTGAAGAAGGGCGACATCGTCATCAGCGTCAACGGCCGGATCGTCCACTCCAACGGTGAGTTCCTTCGGCACGTGCGAGAGAGTTACATCGCGGGCGATAAGCTGAAGCTGGAAGTCTCGCGTCAGCGCGAGGGAGTCGAGATCGAACTGGTCGTGGGCAAACGACCGAAGCCCAAGGAGGAGTCGAGCCGGCACTCGTCCAGCCCGTTCCGCGGCGGCCTCGGCGGCCAGCGGGAGAACATGCAAGATCAGCAGGGCAAGCAGGGCCCGCAGCATGGCGGGATCTATCGTTCCGAGGACGGCGGCAATACCTGGACGCGAATCAACTCGGTCAATCCCCGGCCGATGTACTACAGCCAGATTCGTGTCGACCCGAGCGACAAGAAGAACATTATTGTGCTGGGAACCGCTCTGTATCGGTCGGTCGACGGCGGTGAAACGTTCACCGCCGACGGTGCCAAGGGCGGCGTTCACGTCGACCACCATGCGATGTGGATCGATCCGCGCGACGGCCGGCACATCATCCTCGGCAACGACGGCGGAATCTATGTGTCGCAAGATCGGACCGCCACTTGGGACCATCTCAACCACATGGCGATCGGCCAGTTCTACCATGTGACCGTCGGTCCGCGACGCGACTACCGAGTCTACGGCGGGCTGCAGGACAACGGAACCTGGGGTGGGCCGAGCCGTGTGCGAGGTAGCTCGGGGCCCGTCAACGGCGATTGGATGCGCATCGGCGGCGGCGACGGGTTCATCTGTCAGGTCGATCCCAACGATGCCGATGAGATCTACTTCGAGAGCCAGAACGGGGCCATGGGGCGAATCAACCTGCGCACCGGCCGGCGAGGCTCCCTTCGCCCGCGGGCGCCCAAGGACGTGAAATATCGTTTCAACTGGAAGACGCCCTTCCTGCTCTCGACGCACAATCCGGCCATCCATTATTCGGCCGGAAACTACGTCTTCCGTTCGATCGACAAGGGCGGCAGCATCAAGTCCATCTCGCCCGAGATCACGCGAACCGATCAGGGAGCCGGCAGCGCGATCGCCGAATCGCCCGTCGATGCGGACGTGCTTTACGCCGGCACGACGGACGGCGCGCTCTGGATGACGCAAGACGGCGGCGCGAATTGGATCGATCTGTTCGCCGAGCCTCCCAAGAACGAACCGGAAGAAAAGAAAGAGGAAGCCAAGCCCGCCGACAAGAAGACGGACGACAAGAAGACGGACGACAAGAAGACAGACGACAAGGAGACAGACGACAAGGAAGCCGAGCCGAAGGACGGCTCGAAACCGCTCCGAGAGTGGTTGCCCGAGCCGCGTTGGGTCAGTTCGATCGAAGCGTCCCGTGCGGTCGCCGGGCGGGTCTATATCACACTGGACGGCCATCGCTCGAACGACGACCGGTCGCTCATCTTTGCCAGCGAGAACCACGGCAAGACGTGGCGTTCGCTCCGGGCCAATCTGCCCGGGGACGCCGGCTCGACGCGTGTCGTGCGCGAGGACATCAAGAACCCGAACGTTCTCTACCTGGGAGCGGAGTTTGCCGCCTGGGTGTCGATCGATCGGGGCCAAAGTTGGACCAAGCTGAACAGCAACTTGCCGACGGTCGCCGTTCACGAAATCGCGATCCACCCCACGGCCGGTGAAATCGTGGCGGGCACCCATGGCCGCAGCCTTTGGATCCTCGACGTGACGGCCTTGCGCCAGATGAGCGCCGAGACGCTTCGGGCGGACGCCCATCTGTATCGCCCGAACGACGTCGTGCGATGGCACTACCAGCCGAGTCGCGGCAGCAGCGGAACGCGTCGTTTCGTGGGCCAAAACCCGCCTACGGGCACGAAGATCTACTATTCGCTCGGCAAAGACGCCAAGGCGGTCAAGCTGAAGATCACCGACATCGAAGGCCGCACACTCCGTGAATTCGGCGGCAATAACAAGGCCGGCCTGCACTCCGTCGCTTGGGATCTGCGCGGCAAGATTCAAGGTGGCTCGACCGCACGACCGGGCACCTATCTCGTCACGCTAACCGTCGACGAGCAAGAGCACCGAAGCCCATTGACCGTCCTGGCCGACCCCGACTTCCCCGATTCGTCGCTCACCCGCGAAGAGCACGAAGAGTGGGAAATCCAGTTCCGAGACAAAGAGGAACACGAGCAGCCCAATCAGGAAAGCCGTATTCAATAAACCTCCAGGCAGCTAAGAACTCGTACAGGAATTACTTCCCTAATTGGCTTTGAGCTTTGAGCTATGAGCAGTGGGAAAGCCCATGACTGAAAGCTCAAAGCTCACTGCTCATAGCCAACACCCAAGAACTGAATCGGGAAGTTATTCCTGTACGAGTTCTAAGTTTCGTCTCGAAACCGTAGCCACGCTCGCCAGAGCGTGGTTAACGGGAGCCAATCTTTCGCAAAAGGCGACATTTTCCACCGTCTGGCGACGGTAGCTACACGCTTACCATTCAACTCCAGGACGACGAACCATGCGACAACCGACCCGACGCGAATTCCTGACCGCCGCCACCGGTGGTGCCGCCATGGCGACCGGATGGCTGTCGAGCAGCCAAGCCTCGGCGGACGAGGCCGACTCGATCACCTTCGGCCTGGTGACCGACGTGCATTACGCCGACGTCCCACGCGGCGGTACGCGCTACTATCGCGATTCGCAGGAGAAGCTGCGAGTGGCCGTCGAAACCTTCAACCGGCGCAAGGTTGCGTTCGTGGCCGAATTGGGCGACTTCGTCGATGCGGGGCCCGAGAAGGCCGACGACGTCCGATTCCTCCACGCGATTCGGGAAGTCTTCAGTGAGC
>JAZFUB010000097.1:0-6340 GCA_036447015.1 Thermoguttaceae bacterium
TCCTGCTGGAACTTCGCTACACGATCCCCGGTGATGCCCGACGGCTCGAACTTCCCGACTTCCAACAGGAACCGGCCGTTCAGAGGGTGTATCTTTGCGTCTATCTGCCTCACGAAGACGCACTGCTGGGGTCGACCGGACCATGGACCGAGCAGTTTGACTGGCGGATGGAGAAGTTGAATTGGATACCGGTTCCCCGGGCCGGCGAATCCTCGCTGCTCTCTTGGGTTGCAGAAGATGTCCCGGAGACGGGCAATCCGCTGGATAGCTTCCAGACCGACGGGCGTCTGTATGTCTTCTCGACGTTGCGTCCGGCACCGCCACCGGACGGGGTTTTGCGAATGACGACGGTCGACCAGACGTGGCTCGGGGCGATCGTCTTCGGCGTTGTGATCCTCGGCGGGGTGTTCTTGCTGCCATTTGGGACTTCGACGCGTGCATCGGCCGTCGGCTCGCTGATCGTGGCGTTGGTGCTTTGCGGCGTTTTCCTGCCGACGTTCGCATTGCAGGTGCTCGACGGCGTGTTGGCCTCGGCCATTTCCGTCGTGTTCGTCTTGTGGATCGTCCGGTTCTTCGTGAAGACATGGCCCACCCTGCAATGGAAGAGGCCGCCGATCGTGTCACAACCAACTGCACAGGTTGTCGCAGTTGCCGTAGAAACGCCGGAAGAGTCGGCGGCGCCACAACAGCAGCCGGAAGCCGACACGGACGAAGGAGGTGCGCACGATGAATAGCACACTTTCCAGACGACTTATTGTTGTTGGCCTGCTTGCGATCGGCGTGCTGGGGACCGTAGCCTCCCGCCTTGCGGCGGCCGAGAACGGCGATGGCGTCAGCGAGGAGACGGCGGATGAAAAGATGGTCCGCGAGTTGTTCGTGCCCTTCGAGGATCTCGATGTCCTGTTGCAACGGCAGCCCCAGCGAGTGCTGCTCTCGCGCGGGGAGTACGACGAACTGATCCGCAAGGCCCACAGGTCGCCCGAACAGGACGTGCCTCACGAGGCCGTCCTGGTGTCGGCCGACTATACGGCAGTGATTCGCGAGCGGGGATTTGGACGACGGGGATTTGGACGACACCGAGTCGAAGTGTCGGGCAAACTGATCGTCGACGTCATGAAGGACGGCCTGTTCGCCGTGCCGCTGGACCTTGGCGCTGGCGGCATGGGCCTACAGGCGGCAATGCTCGACGGTCTCGATGCGCCGATCGGACAGGCGGACGACGGGAAACTGACGCTACTGGTCGAAGGTGTCGGCCGGCACGAACTGATGCTCACGATGGTCGCTCCGCTGGAAACGACGGCGGCCGAGCAACTCCTGCGATTCCGGCTGCCGCGACCACCGACCGCCACTCTGCGGTTGACCGTGCCCGGCGACGTCGAAATCAAGAGTGGAGCGGAAGTCGTTAGTCGAATCGTCGACGAGGCGGCGAACGTGACGCGATTCGAACTCCTGCCCCTTGGGGGCGATACGACCTTGGTCATGTCGTTGAACAGTCACCTGGAACGGACCCAGCAGGCCGTGGTCGCGCGTAGTGTGCTGGTCGACGAAGTGACCGGGGCCTATGAAAAACTGCATGCTACGATTTCGCTGGCCGTGCTGCATCGGGCCGTCGACCAGTTCCGGTTCGTGGTGCCCGAGGGATTCGAGATCGCGGAAGTCAACTCGCCGCTGCTGGCTCGATGGGACGTGGAAGAAGAGCCGACGCGCAGGGTCCTGAACGTCCATCTTCGGGAACAAACGACCGAGACGGTCGTGTTGACCCTTTCGGCGGTCAAGGCTCCCAGCGAACTGGACGCGTGGCGGTTTCCCCGGCTCGTGCCGTTGGACGTCGTGGGCGAAATGGCCGTGGTCGGTCTGCTTGCCGAACAGCGGCTCGAGGCGAAGGCGATCGTGGCAGAAGAGCTGATTTCGATCGATACGTCGGTGTTGCAGCAGGCGCTGCCGGAAACGATTTTTCGTGCGGCACCCGGCACGCCTCCCTTGCGGCCGATTGTCGCCTACTTGGCTCCTCAGGGCAGTTTTCAGTTGTCGGCCCGTTTCGACGTTCCGCCTGCCCGGTTGGCCGCTCGCAGCAACGTGCTGCTGATTCTCGACGAGAAGGGCCACCAGGTACGCGGCGGCGTGACCGTGGTGCCGGAGGTCGAGCGGTTGCGTGTGTTCGACATTTCGGTGCCGCCGTCGTGGCACGTGACCAGCGTCATTGGAGCCAACGAAACACCGCTCGCCTTCGAGCGCTATGGTGCCTTGGAGGAACCTTCCCGAATCCGCATCCGTCTGCCTCAGAGCGTTGCGCCGGGCCAGGAGTACTCGGTCAACTTCCATGCCGTGCATGCGCCGTCCGGTTGGTTGGGCGATTGGACGGAACCCTTTGCGGTGACGTTTCCGCGCTTTGCCGTCGGCGGTGCGGAAGACAACGTCGGCGCCATCGCCGTCGAGGTGCGCGATGACATGATCGTGCGGCCCGAGACCCTGAAGCTTCTGACTCCGTTGGATGAAGCCGAGAAACAACACTATGGCTTGGGCGATGTGGCCACCAGCCTCGCCTATCGGTACGAGACACCCGACTACGAACTGGCGCTGCACGTCGAGCGGACCGAGCCGCGGCTGACCGCGCGGACCTACTCGTTCATCCGGATCGAGCCGGAAGGGCTGACGGCCCATTACGAGATCCGCTACGACGTCGACGAGGCCCGAACCCGGCGGTTGGTGCTCGATCTGCCCGAGACCACACCCGACGCCCTGTCGATTCGTGGCCTGGGCGGGCTGAAGCTGAAGGAATACGGCAGCGAGCCGGTCGAGAACGCGGCGGGTGAGAAGGGCCGCCGCTGGACCGTCCTGCTGGAAGACGCACAGCGGGGCTCGATCGGTCTGGCGATCGACTTCGAGCAGCCGTTGCCCACGCAGGAGCCCAAGGGGCTGGCCCTGCCGATCATTCGGGCCAGGGAGGTCGCCTACCAGTCGGGCCTAGTTGCCGTCGAGGGCAGCGCCGAGTTGGTCGTCGAGATCTCCGGTACCGACACCGCCGATACCAACGTGCGCCGCGTCGACATCGGGGAGTTGGTCGATGCGGAATATCAGCCGGGCCGCCGGTTGCTCGGGGCCTATGGTTTCGTCGGGGACGAGGCCCGCCTGGAAGTCGACGTCACGCGAGACCCGGCCTATCGGCTGTTGCCGTCGGCCATCGTGCAGCAGGCCACATTGGACACGTTCCTGTCGGTCGGGGGAACGAGCCAGACGCAAGCCGAGTTCAAGTTGCGCACCAAGGCCCTGTACATCGAAGTCCGATTGCCCAACAACTCGGAACTCTGGTCGGCCATGCTCGACGGCACGCCGGTCAAACCGCAACGAGAAGGAGAACGCCTGTTGGTGAGCGTTCCCGCAGGCACCGCAACAGCAACGACAGGGCTCGGCGCTACGCGGCAGTTGAAGATTGTCTATCAGACATCGGTCGATGCCGTCTCGCTGCGCGGCAGCGTGGCCGTGCCGGCGCTGAAACTCTATCTGCGTGCGCGACACGATGGCGAGTCCGTCGAAGTGCCGCTGGCCAACCTGGTCTGGAAACTCCATGTGCCCAGTGGTTTCGAGGTGATTCGCTCAGGCGGCACGGTGGTAACCGACCAGATCGTGCAACCGACGCCGGCCATGGTGCAGGTTGCCGCGAAGCTCTATTATTGGAGCGGTGGTGTAAGGCCGTTTTACGGTGGGATCGCTACGACCCGGGAAAGCGCGCGCGTGGCCCAGACGGTCAATCAATACAGAGACAGTGGTTCCGATTCGGCGTCCCCCTATCTTTCGTTTGAGGGCAGGCCCGAGGGGGAGGGAACTATGGATTGGCTTCCGCCGGGCGAGTCGGATCAAGCCGGTGCGATGGATGGCGACGAGGACGATGCCGCCGACATGTTCGCCACCGCGCTTGAGCTGCCGGCCGTCGATGCGGTTGCAGAGCCGCAGCCGCAAGATCCGATGACCACGGACGAGTCGAGACCGGCGAGCGAGGAACCGCCGTCGACCACTCCTTTGGTGATCCAAGGGGGCTCCGCTATGGGAGAGCCTACGGAAGCGATCGCCGGCGAGATGCTTCAGCCAGGTCAACCAACGACGACGAGTTCGCCGCAGAACCAGCCCCAGGGGCCTCCGATGCGGCCTCCCACCCAAGCCAAGCCCGCGCCGTCGAAGAAACCGGCGCTGGGCTATCTGCGCGGAACTCGCAGTCTGAAAATCGACCTGATTCAAGGATTCGCGTCCGACTCCGCGGGCAAAGGGGGGCTGACCGGCCATGTGATCACCTTCCGCAGCCTGGGTGTCGAGCCTCGGCTGCAGGTAACCTTGGTCGATCGATCGCGGCACAAGATGCTGGCCTGGGGGTTGGCACTGGCGATCGCTTTGGCGGGCCTGGCGATCACGAACCGAAGGCCGGCCACGAAGGCCCGCTTCCTCATCGGCGTCGCATTGTTGGCCACCCTGGTACCGTTGGCCGTCGAGAGCGTGGCAGCTGCGCGGACCTGCAACATGCTCTTCTATGCGGCCAGTCTGTTGGTGCCGTATTACCTGGTCGCAGCCATCGTGAAATGGTTGTGTCGGTCGATTGGGCGAATACTCGCCCGGTTCGGCACGGTCGTGGCGACGACCGCGGCCATTGTGTGCGCGGCCGTCATGGTTTCTCCCACGCAGGCCGCGCCTCCGGCTGAGAAGAGTGAGAGCAGCCCTTACGTGATCCAGATCGTCGAGCCGGGCTCGCCGATCGATGTGCCCGAGGACGCAGTGATCCTGCCGTACGACGCGAAATCCGAAACCGGGATCGCCGATGCCGACAAGCTACTGATTCCATACGCCCGCTACGAGGAGCTCTGGAATCGGGCCTACCCGAACGAGAAGATCGGCATGCCCGAGGCGCCGCTGCCGTATGCGTTGGCCGGGGCTACGTACGAGACACTATTGGCCGGTGAGGAATACCTCCTGGTATCCGGCCGGTTGGTGATCGACGTCTACGCCGACGGGCACGTGACGATCCCGCTGGGTCTCGAAGGCGGTGTCCTGGCCCAAGCCGAGTTGGACGGCAAGCCGGCAAGGCTGCAAGTAGGTCAGGCTGTGCCTGACGCAGCGAATGCGCAAAGCGGAAAGCAGAAAGCGAAAGAAGCGAATTCGCCGCAGCAGCTTTCGGCTCCTCAAGCCGGGCCGTTGGTCTTGCTTCACGTATCGGGGAAAGGGCGCCATACGCTGGAGTTGGCCGTCCGTTTGCGTCTCTCGCGTCAAGGTGGCTGGCGTCTGGCCGAGGGCCGGTTGCCTTCGGCGCCGGCCGGGAAGTTGACCCTGACGGTGCCGCAGCAGCAGACGGAAATCCGCCTCGGCCACGTGATCGACCGGCGCAGCTATGAAACCGAGCAGGCCGACGAGACAATCACGGTGGCCCTGGGCAGCGGTGGTGCGATCAGCCTCCGGTGGCGACCCAAGGTGGCCGCAGCGAGCGTCGATCGGACGCTGACGGCCGAATCGGCCGCGGTGCTCGACGTTCAGGAAGACGGGCTTCGCCTGGTCTGGCGATTGCAGCTTCAACTGCGCCACAACGAGCACGATCAATTCCGCGTCGACGTGCCGGCCGACTATCTGGTCGAGAAGGTCGAGGGCAGCAACGTGCGCGGCTGGCAAGTCAACGATGCGCCGGGAGGAGCCCGGACGGTCGACGTCACGCTGTTGGGGACGGCCAAGGATCAGGAGCAATTCACCTTTCATCTGTGGCGTCGCGGTGGCGTCGGCAAAGAGTCGTTGACCCAGTTCGACGTGCCGGCGGTCACCATCGCCGATGCGGCGCTGCACAGCGGGCGGCTGACCATCCGACGCAGCCCGTTGTTGCAGTTGCGCACACTCGAGCGGATCGGGGTGACGCGAACCGACTTCGGCAGCGAGGTGACCGAATTGGCCGGCAGTACCGACAGCGAGCAGAGCCCCTTGGGCATACGGCCCTACCAGGCCTATCGGTTCGCGGCTATGCCGTTCTCCGTTCGGTTGGCGGCCTCGCCGATCAGGCCCAAGGTCACGGCGACGGTCCAAACCGTTCTGAAGATCGCCGAGTACCAACGCAGCCTCGAAAGCCGAATCGCACTTGACGTGCGCGACGCGGCCGTGCATCGCATTGAAATGTTCGTGCCCGAGTCGCTGAAGATCGAGCATGTGTCGCTGGAGAGCGAGCATCCGCCGGTTCCCAGCGAGTTTCAATGGGCACTGACCAAGGAGGAAGGACGCCGGCTGTTGACCCTCTATCTGGCCTCGGGACGGCAAGGCAAAGTGGCCATTGAGGTACGCGGCGCGCTGGGCCAATCGGGAACGATCGACCAATTGGCGC
>JAZFUB010000098.1:0-7178 GCA_036447015.1 Thermoguttaceae bacterium
GACGCGAGCGGTCGAGGTGATGCAAGCCGAGCAACAGCGTGGCTTCGCGCCCTGCTTGGGTGTGAAAGAACCGTCGCGAGACCTCAGCCAGCCCGGCCACGTCGCCGGCGGCTATCGCGTCGGACAGCATCTGCCGCGATCGGGGCCCATACTGCAATTGATACAGTTCACGTCCCTTGCGCGGCATCGAACCGATCAGTCGTTGCGCTTCACCCTTCAGGCTACGGTGCACCGGCATATTCTTCTGAGGCTGGAAGAAGTAGTCTTCCGGGCCGTCGAGAATCGAATCGAGATATCGAACCGCTTCACCGTACCGTTGCTGGACCAGCAACTCGCGCGCTTGAGCCAATCGCTGCAGGGTTTTCCGATCGGGCGGCAGGAAGACGCTGTCGGCAAACTCACCATCCAATGCCGTTTCGTCAGCGACCGCCGACAGCATCAGATTGATCCCGCCGATGACAGGCGGACCGGCCGCTGCGGTGCTTGTCGTCACTGCAACGATTCCCGCCACGACCAGTGCACCGCAAAGGCGCTTCGGGAGGTTCCCTCTGGGCGAGTCCATGTGATGGGCCTTTCTTAACGTAACCTTTTACTACTTAATATCTTAGATGATTTAGGGGGGCTTTGCAAGCTCGCGTAATAAGTGTGCCCGTGAAACGCCACCCGCGAGACATTGCCGTGACGATTCGAAGAGAAGTCTCCCCCCCACTTTGCCCGTGGCCCCAACGGTTGTCGGTTCCGCCTATTAGCGCCAAATACGTAGAAAAGGCATGTTTTGGCAAAGAAATCCGCTCCAAATAGCCGAAAAATGGGGAAATAAACGCCTCGGGAACGGTTTTTCCCGGTTTTTCAAGGGTTTCGGCGTTTCTCATCTTGCAATTTTCGCTAAACTGACTTTAATCATCGGGTCTAGTTTAACAAACGGACAAACTATCACTTCTGTTAACTCGCATGGAGGGTAGAGACAATGGCGAAAGCTGCCAAAGCGAAGAAGCCGCCGACGAAGACCGAGATCGTGACCAACATTGCCGAGGCGACGGACCTTACCAAGAAGGAGGTTTCTGCCGTCCTTGATGCACTGTCGGCCGAAATCAAGAAGAGCCTTTCTGCTCGAGGTCCCGGCGCCTTTTCGATCCCCGGTCTGATCAAGATCGAGAAGAAGAAGGTGCCGGCACGACCGGCCGAAAAGAACTGGCTTAACCCGTTCACCAAGGAACTCCAGGATCGACCGGCCAAGCCCGCGTCCACCAAAGTCAAGGTTCGCGCACTGAAGAACCTCAAGGACATGGTCTGAGTCGTTGCCGCGATTCAAGTGAAGCCACTCGTTGGTGGGTCTTCGTCAAGCCTCGTCGTTTGCGAAGACCCGCCGCCGGGTGGCTTTTTCTTGGTGCCTCGCATTCGTGCCACTTTCGGGGCTTTGCAGGCAAGTGGCACCGCGGTATGTTCAAGGGGTAGCCTTGGACATTCACTTCAACACTCACGAGGATTTCTGATGTTGGGCCGAACAACCTTACTGCGAAAAGTGCTCCCCTTCACCGTTCTCGCCCTGCTGATTTCAGTTGCGATCTATCGTGTGGCTTTCCACGTGCCGTCACCAATCATCGGCAACTAATGCCCGCCGGGCGATTCATGCGCCGGTCGAGGCAGTGAGTTTCTTGACAGTGAGAAACCAAGTACGGGTTCCTCTTCTCGGTTCTTCACGGAATTTAGTGGGTCAGCGAGCCGGCAAGTACCGGTGCCTCTTCTCTGTCCCGACGAAAAACAGAGAAGAGGCACCGGTACTTGCCGGCGAGCGGACTCATGCCTCGACCAGCAGCCACTGAATTCCGTGAAGAACCCTCTTCTCTATTCACCCACAGATTCTGGCGAAGAGCCAAGAAGACGAACCACGAAGGACACGAAGGACTCATGCGGACTGTGTCCTCCACGCTTTCTTCGTGCTCTTCGTGTCCTTCGTGGTCGTTCATTCAAGCCCGCGTTTCCTGCAAAGTGTCTCATGGCTGCGAGAATTTGGTTGCGGCTACGCCGCGATAGGGTTCTCCTCCCTTTCCCTAAACTGCTTGATGTTGGACGGTTTGGACGATTCCGAAGCCAAACGGTCAAAGTCGGAACTCGAGGCGTTTCTACTTCAACGGGCTATAACTCTCGCAACATCTCTGCCAGCAGTTCCATGGGCAGCCCGACCACGTTCGTTTCGCTGCCCTCGACCACATGGACCCAGCCGAGTCGATCCTGATAGCCGAAGGCGCCGGCCTTTCCTCGCCAGCCGCCGCCGGCCAGGTAATCAGCCAGTTGTGCATTACTCAACGGATCCATTTGCAGCGTGGTCACGGCAACGCGAACGATCGGCGTATGAGTCGGGACATTCCAAAGACACACGCCGCTGAGGACGCAGTGTTTGCGTCCGGCGAGCGTCTGCAGCATCTGCCTGGCTTCCGCTTCATCGGCCGGCTTTCCCAGGATCCGGCCATCGCACTCGGCCACCGTATCGCAGCCGAGGATCAGGCCCTTCTGCACGCCTCGGGCAACATCGGCCGCTTTCTGATATGCCAGCCGAGCTACGAAATCCGCGGCACTTTCATCGACGCCCGGGCCGGATTCGACGTCTTCTTCCGGCGGGCGGACCTCGAAACGGTACCCTGCTGCTTCGAGCAATGCGCGCCGTCGAGGCGAACGGCTTGCCAGGATCAGGTTCGGCGGAGAGTCGAGCATGGATAACTCTCGTCGGGAGTTCATGCGTTTGGTAGGATGATAGCATGACGGATCCTCCACCGCTAGAAGTGCTCTACGAAGACAACCACTTGTTGGTCGTCGACAAGCCGGCCGGTCTGCCTACGATGGGGACGACCGGCAACCGACCGACGCTGCTCTCGGTCGCGAAGGACTACGTCAAACACCGCTACAACAAGCCGGGTAACGTCTACCTCGGCGTGGTGAGCCGGCTCGATGCTCCGGTAACCGGCGTCGTGTTGCTGGCTCGTACTTCCAAAGCCGCTCGGCGAATGACCGAACAATTTCGCGACCAGTCCGTAGAGAAGACGTACTGGGCGATCACCGAAGGGAACGTTGAACCCGCGTCGGACCGATGTATCGATTGGGTCGGTCATGACGAGCGGCACCGGAAGATGCACATCGTTGGTCCAACCTTTCCGGGCGCCAAGGAGGCCCGACTCTCCTACCGATGTTTGAAGACCCTAGAACGCAACTCGCTGCTGGAAGTGAAGCTTCAGACGGGCCGAAAACACCAAATACGGCTACAGTTGGCTAATCGAGGCTACCCCATCGTGGGTGATCGCAAATACGGCAGTCGGGTCGCCTGGCCCGCGGGCATTGCCTTGCACGCCCGGCAGCTCGTGATTACCCATCCGGTCAAGGCGGAAATGTTGACATTTTCGGCTCCGCTGCCGGCGGCTTGGGCCACATTGGGCGTGAGGGAATGATTCCAACTTGCCATTGGGGCCCCCGGTGGTTAACGTAGTAGATAGCGGCTTTTTCCCGTCGTCGAGGTTCTCCAGCGAGGTTCTCCAGCCGGTCAACATGACAAAACAATCCGAGTTCGAGCGATGCACCTTGGCCAGCGGTCTGTTGACGAAAAAACAGATCGCCGAAGTTCGCGCCGGCGTGCGCTGGTCCGACGAGCAACAGACCAAGGCCGTGATGACGGACCAAGAACTGGCCGATCGGCTGGTCGAGACGGGCAAGCTCAACCGCTGGCAGGCGATGCAACTGCTCGAGGGCCGCACCAAGTTCAACCTGGGACCCTATTGGATCGTCGATTCGATCGGCCAGGGAGGAATGGGACAGGTCTTCAAGGCCGAGCACAGCGTGATGGAACGGGTGGTCGCCATCAAAGTGCTGCCGAAGAGCAAATCCACGCCCGAGGCCGTCGACAGCTTCACTCGCGAGATTCGCGCGTTGGCCAGCCTCGACCACAACCGACTGGTTCGGGCCTTGGACGCCGGTCATGACGGCAATGTCTATTACCTGGTGTGCGAGTACGTGCCCGGATGCGATCTCCGAAAACTGGTTCGTCGCGACGGACCGCTTCCAATGAAGATGGCCGCCGGCATCATCTACCAAGTGGCCGAAGGCTTGGATCATGCCCATCGGCAGGGACTGATTCATCGCGACGTCAAGCCGGGGAACGTCTTGGTCACTCCTGAAGGCGAGGCGAAACTCTCCGACCTGGGACTTGCCGGCCCGTTGGACGCCGATGCGGAGAATGATCCTCGCTACGGCAAGATCGTCGGCACGGCCGACTACCTTTCGCCCGACCACGTCAATTCGCCCTGGGAACCGACGCCGGCTTGGGACATCTATTCGTTGGGGTGTACGCTCTATTACGCGGTGACCGGCAACGTTCCGTTTCCGATCGGCTCGACCAAAGACAAGATCCGCGCCCACCGAGAGTTGCATCCCCTGGACCCACGGCGTCTGAACAGCAAGCTCACTGACGAGTTCGTCGACTTCATGGCCGACCTGATGGCGAAAGACCCGGCCGAGCGGATTTCTTCGGCGGCGGAGGTCATGTCGCGTTTGGCCCCTTGGCTGGACGAACCGCTGCCGATCTCACTCACCGCGTCGGCCCGGACGCCGGCGAAGCCTCCGATACGTCCTGCGACGGACCGACGCATCGTCCCTGCCGTGCCGCCGAAAACCTCCGGCGCGTCTTCGGCTGCCGATGTGGACTCGGGTCTTCCGGAAATCGATTTTTCGGAGAACGGTTTTTCGGAGAACGGTTTTTCGGAGAACTCAGAGCCGCTGCTCGCCGAAGACGAAAGCCTGCGTTTGGCCTTGCAGGCGACGGCTCCAGTCAACGCATCCGACGCCGAGACCTCGACGGGAGTGACGTCCGAGACCGACATGCCCGGCAAGCTGACGTTTCTGCGCCGCCCACTGGTCCTGCTGCCGCTCGTGCTGGCGGCGGCCGTGACGGTCGGTGGACTGATCTGGTGGTTGGCCCAATAGCCACCATCCCAAGCCCACCGGCGGCGTCCAGTGGGACCGACCGAGTGCGTATGCCGGGTCCCACCGGACGCCGCCGGCGGGCTTGGACGCCAGATGCACAGCGTAGCCGAATTCCCGGCCATGGCCTACTTCTTCAGGCCATCAGGCCCCTGTTTCCCCATGCCTTCGCGCAACTGCTGATCGAGCTCTTGCGTCAACCGTGCGTTGGGCGGTTGCTCAGCGATGTTGACCGTCTCGCCGGAGTCGGCCTTGTGATCGTAGAGCATGCGGCCCATCGGTCTTCCTCCGGCGGTGGCGAAGGTCGTGTAGCGATGACCGTCGGTGCGGATCGTGTCGCCGTTGACGTAACGGCCGATGGCGGCCGACTTCCACGGCATGTCGGGATCGTTCAACAGCGGCACGAAACTGGTGCCTTGCAGATGGTCCGGTTTCGACAGGCCGGCCAGTTCGCAGAGTGAAGGATAGATGTCGATGAATTCGGTCAGACCGTCGGTTGCCTTGCCGCCGACGATACCCGGCGCGCGGAGGATGATCGGTGCCCGCATCGAGGTCTCGAAACAGCAGTGCTTGCACCAGAGCGTGTGTTCACCCAGGTTCCAACCGTGGTCACCCCAGACGATGACGATCGTGTTCTCGGCCAGGTCCAGACGATCGAGTTCGTCCAGCAGTAGGCCAATCTGGGCGTCGGTGTAGCTCACACACGCGTAGTAGCCGTGGATCAGCGTGCGTGCCATCTCGTCGGTCAGGGGGCCTCGAGGCGGAATGCCCGCATAGGCCCGCAACTCACCCCAACTGTGGATCGCGGCGTCGGGAGCATCCGTCGGGCGGGCCTTGTTGCTCGGCAGGTGGATGTCTTCGCGCGAGTAGAGATCCCAATACTTGCTGGGTGCAACGAACGGCAGATGGGGCTTGAAGAAGCCGACGGCGAGGAAGAACGGTTCCTGTTTGTCTTTCAGACGCCGCAGGTCGGCAACCGCCTTTCGGGCAAGACGGCCGTCCGGGTAGAAATCGTCGGCCACGTCGGCCGACTCGAAAGCCGGGCCGCGACCGCGGGGATTCGTCTTAGCGGCCGCCAGCACTTCCCGTCGAGCGTAGTGGCCCAGAAAGACGCCGTCGCGCCGCGGTCGCCAGGCGGGCTCCGACCATCCGCCCTTGCTGTCGGTGAGGTGATGGAAAATCTTGCCGTTCGAGACCGTATAGTATCCGTTGTCGTGGAAATGGGTGTTCAACGTGGTGATTCCCGGCGCGTCTTGTTCGGCCCAAGCCAGGTAATTGACGAACCGACCACGAGCCGGCCGGATGCCCGTCATGAGGCTTGCCCGAGAGGCACCGCACGTGGGCACCATGCAATAGGAGCGCCGGAAGAGAATCCCCTCGGAGGCCAAGCGATCAAGATTCGGCGAGACGATCTGCGACTGGCCGTAGCAGCCCAACTGGGGCCGCAAGTCGTCGACGGCAATGAACAGCACATTCGGTCGGGCCGCCGCTGGGGCCGCCATGGCCGGCCATGGCAAGAACAGCAGCAGCGAGAAGAGCACGGCGGCTCGGATCGTATGGACGCGAAGGTTCATGGCGTTGCTCCCGTTGAGTGACACGTTGTTAGCCGACGGGCTTGCCCGTCGTTGATCCAACCCCACAACGGGGCAATAACGTTTAGCGGCCGTCTCGGAGCCGATCGCCGAGGAAATTGTCCAACTCGGGGATCTGATAGATTTTCTCGATCGTCTGTTCAATCGGGTACTCGACCCGACGGAATCGCACCATGCCGTCGTCCAGCACGACGTAACACGACCGAGGATCACCGTCGCGCGGTTGTCCGACCGAGCCGACGTTGATCATGAGTTTTTCCGCACCCAGCGGATACTCGTTTCCGATCTCGTCCGGGCTGAGGAAATGGCAGTCCTCGGTGAACACGCCGGGTACGTGCGTGTGGCCTTGAAAGACGTGACGACGTACGAGTTCGAAGATCTTTTCCAGTTTGCGCTTGTTGTAGATATCTTCGGGAAAGACGTACTCGTTCAGGGGATTTCTGGCCGAACCGTGGACGAACAGTTGATCGCCGTCCTGATAGTTTCTCGGCAACTCGCCCAGAAAATCCCAGCGACGGTTGGACTGCTGGGAATCGCCGCCGCCTTCTTCAAGCTGGCTTCGGGTCCAGAAAATGGCCCTTTCGGCACCGGAATTGAAGCCTTCGGGATCGAACAACGCGC
>JAZFUB010000099.1:0-3093 GCA_036447015.1 Thermoguttaceae bacterium
CAGGAAGACGTCGGCCGATTCCTGCCGTACGTCGCTTTGGGCAACACGCAAACGACCTGGGAGGAAGAGGGCAAGAACTACTTGGCCCAGATCGAAGATCGACTGGCCGAATCGGCAACGGCCAAAGAACTGGCCCTCGAACAGACGGCCACGCTGGACCAGCATCCATTCAAGATCCGAGCCCTTGCCGCCTATGTTCAGCAGAACCTCACCTATCAGGCGATCGAATTCGGACGCCGTGCCCGAATCATGAACAAGGCGTCGCAGATCATTCGCAACAAATACGGCGATTGCAAGGATCACAGCTTGCTCCTGTACCAACTCTTGCGAGCCGTCGACGTCCCAGCGCATTTGGTGTTGGTCAGCACGATTGGAGACTTGGAAGAAGATCTCCCCTCGCTCGACCAGTTCAACCACATGATCGTCTATCTACCCGAGTTCGAAGGCGGCCGGTTCGTCGATTGCACCGATAAGGATATCAGTGTGACACTGCCGGTTCCCGTCGGACTGGCCGAGAAGCGGGCGCTGGTGCTCGAACCGGGGCGGATTCGGCTTGCCTCGATACCGGCCTATCCCAAGCCGCAACGCAACGTGGTTCTTTCGCGAGACGTGGAAATCGTCGACACGACCGACTTCCTGGTTCGCGAGAAAGTCGTATTGAGCGGGTATCTCAGCGGTTTCATGCGGACCACCCTCGCCAGCTACCCGGGCGTCGAGCGCAAATCGGTGATCCAGTCGCTACTTGCCGACGGCAGCCATCGTGTCGAAGTGCAGGACTTCAGCGTCGAGAACCTTCAAGATCCGGAAATGCCGCTGACGATCAACGTGCAGTACAGACTGAAGAACCGCCTGGAGCAAGTGGGAAACCGCCTGGTCGGAAAACTGCCGGCCCTATGGGAAGCGTATTTCCTCTCTTCTACGTATGTCGAGAACCGAACCACTCCCTTTCAGTTGGCCACGCCGCTCCGTTTGGCAAGCCAACTGCGGCTGAGCATCCCCGCCGAGCTTTCGGTCGTTTCGCTCAACAAGCCCCAGACGGATCTCGACGGCCAGTTCATGCAGTGGAAGGCTACGGCAAAAATGGAAAACACCAGACGCGTCTCGATGGCGTTCGAACTGCTGCGAGGCAGCGGACACTACAAGGCCGAGGCCTATGCCCAGTACCATGAAATGTCAGAAACGGCATGCCGCGCGTCAAGCCCGAATCTCGTGCTGGGAAAACAGCCGTAACGCGACGTTCAGCCGGCCCTCGCCATGACGACGGAAAACCCGTATCCATCGCCGGGTGCCAAAGGAGAACTGCAAGTTGGTTTTCATGGAGGAGACGTCCTGCAGGGTGCCATGGGCGGCTTGCCCGCCCTTGCCGATGCGGTTATCATACGGGTTGCCACTGCTGGACAAGCTAGCACCGGCATCCAGCGCTACGGGAGAAACCAAAACGCCGCTAACTCGGGAGAAATCCGCCATGGCAAATGAACTGAACCGACGCGAAATGTTGGCACACGGCCTCCGGGCGGGCGGGCTCCTTGCCGGCGGTGCCGCGACGCTGTTGGCTTCCGAGCGGCCCGACAAATCGGCCGACGCGCCGACCGCACCGGTCGCCGTCGGGCGTTGCGAATCGTTCGAGCCGCAACTGCTCCGCCGCCGACTCGATACGGCGCTGAAGTTGATCGGCGGCATCGAAAAGCTGGTCCGTAACAAGACGGTCACGATCAAGGTCAACCTGACCGGCATGAACTGGAAACCGTTCGGCGGGCTGCCGGCCTACGAGTCCTACCAGACCCATCCGAACACGGTCGCCGCGCTCTGTGCCGCACTGAGCGATGCGGGCGCCCGGCGGATGGTGGTCGTCGAGAATCTCTATTGGCGCGACCCGTTCGAGAAGATCGTCGGCGAGCTGGGCTGGAACGTCCGCGCGATCCAATCGGCCGGCGACCACAAGGTCACGTTCGAAGACACCCGCAACCGGGGCCGATTTCCCGGCTACAGCCGCTTCAAGGTCCCCTGGGGTGGGTTCATCTACCCGGCCTTCGATTTGAACCAGCGTTTCGAGAAGACCGACGTGGTCGTCTCGCTCTCGAAGCTCAAACAGCACGCCTGTGCGGGCGTGACGATGACGATCAAGAACATGTTCGGCGCGACGCCCTGTTCGCTCTACGGCAACAACGGCCCGGACGACGAAGGGCTCGTCCACCGCACGGCCATGTTCCACGGCGGCCGAAAGCCGGCCCCGGCCGGAGTGCCCGCCGAGTTGGACCACGGCCTCGAAAACCACCAGTTCACGCGAATCCCCCACATCACGGCCGACATCTACGGAGCCCGGCCGGTCGACCTGACCGTCATCGACGGCATCCGCACCATGCGCGGCGGCGAAGGCTACTGGAACAAGGGCGTATCGCTAATCAAACCAAACCTACTGATCGCCGGAACCAACGGCGTCTGCACCGACACGGTCGGAACGGCCCTGATGGGCTTCGACCCCAAAGCCGCCGAAGCCCAGCACCCATTCCAAGGCACGAACCACCTGAAACTGCTAGCCTCGGTAGGCATGGGCACGAACGATCTCGACCGCATCGAAGTCCGCGGAGTGCCGATCAAGGAAGCAGTCCATCCGTTCAGCCCGGCGACCGAAGGCAGCTAAACGTTCATCGCACCCTACGGAACCACGGACATTGCAGAACTCATGAGAACCGATTACCAATGGAAACTGCGTCGCTTGCTGCTGGTCAGTCTCTATGTGTTCTTCGGTGCGTCAGCCATCTGCCAAGCCCTCAGCCCCCGTAGCCTGCTGCTGGCGTTCGTGTTTCCGGTGGCCATTGCTTCGACCGTGACCTTTTGGTGTGTCGTCGATTCTCGCATTCTCGGCCGACCTATGCTTCGGGTGCTGCAGATGTTGACTTTCTTCACGTGGCCGATTGCCGTTCCGCTGTATCTAGTGTGGTCGCGCCGCCTCCGAGGCGTTGGCCTCGTGTTTCTGCACGCGCTGGGGCTGATGGCAACGCTGTTTATCGTTTTCTACGTGACGATCGTTCTGGCCTATGGCCCTGCCATACTTGAGCACTATGGACTGTAATTTGGCTTGATCGTGTGGTG
>JAZFUB010000100.1:0-15319 GCA_036447015.1 Thermoguttaceae bacterium
CCAAACTGCTTCTGTTCGCCCGGTTCAGATGTCTTGTTGAAAAGCATGTCCAACATCGGGGCGGCGCACTCTCGTTCGCGGTCGATTCTCACTTCGTTGCGAGCAACCAGAATTGACTCAATGACGCGGGCCGCTCCGCGAGCATCGTACAAGCGCAACGCTTCTAGTAAGCAAGTCTTTCCCACATTGTTCTTGCCAACAATGAGGTTAACCTGTCCCAAACGTTCAATCACCAAGTGAGAAAATGTTCGGAAATGCCTGATTTCAAAGCTGGAGAGCACGTCAAAACCCCCAAGTATAGCAGTTAAAAGTGAATCTTGCCTGCGGCGCAGGTTCTACTCACTCCACCCATGCGCATCCCGCACCGCGATCATCGCCGTCAGAATATCATCCCACGTCTTCGGGTTCATCATTACGTCGTTGGCGAACATGCAACCATCCCAGCACAGGTGCGGAATCTTTTTGGTCACTTCGCCCTTCTCGTCGCGGAGCCAGTAGCCGGCGTAGCGGGGGATGTCTAGCTTTCCGTTCGGGTCGCTGGCCAGACAGTGGCGGCCCGTCTTGTCGTGCGAGCCGCTGCCGTGGACCGTGCCGTCGTTCTGGGCGACGTGGAAATCGATCGTCCAGGGTCGCAGGGCGTCGGTCAGCGTCTTGTAGGCCTCGTCGAAACGATCTTGGTCGTCCCAACCGAAATCCTCGGGCAATAGCCGGTCTTCCGGCGCGTTGTAGCCCAGCAGGTAGAGCAGCGTGTGCGACATGTCGGCCTGGAACCCGAGCGTGTCGGGCCGGTCGACCAGTTCGAGGAGCTGAAGCATCCGCTTCCAACTGTGCATGCCACCCCAGCAGATCTCGCCCTCGGCACACATCCGCTCGCCATGGTCGGCCGC
Source organism: Thermoguttaceae bacterium (assembly GCA_036447015.1). Classification (GTDB taxonomy): domain Bacteria; phylum Planctomycetota; class Planctomycetia; order Pirellulales; family Thermoguttaceae; genus JAZFUB01. Next base: position 888 of record JAZFUB010000100.1, read on the forward strand.
GATCAACGCGGCATCGCGGAAGACGCCGGCGATCTTCTTCATGTTGGCTTCGGGATCCTCGGCCCAGGTGGCCACGTCGATGCCCGAGTCGAACCGCACGTTGCCATAGCTGCGAACGCCCAGTTCACGCAGACGCTGTGCAACGCGGCATGCCTTTTCGACCTGACCAAGGAACGCCTTCTGTTCGGTCGTCGAGCCCAACGGCGAACCGCCTCCCGTGCCACCGTAGATCGGCGCGACGACCGAGCCGACGGCCAGATTTCTCGCTTGAGCCTTCTCGGCCAGGCTGCGGATCTCCTCATCGCCGCCGTCGATATTGAAATGGGGATCGTAGAGGAAGATGTCGAACCCCTCGAACTTCATGCCGTCCACTTCGGCCGCGGCCGTCATGTCGAGCATCGTATCGAGATCGATCGGCGGCTCGCCACCGTCGCCCTTGCCAACCAGTCCCGGCCAGGCAGCGTTATGGAGTTTTGGGAAGTTGTTGGTGTGCGTGTCGGTCATTGGTCGTCCTTGGGTAAGGCTCCCCTCTCCCGCTTGCGGGAGAGGGGGAGCTTGAAGCTACTTCCGGTGATCGCCCGCGTTGGGCATGTTCTTGTGAACGTCGGGGCCGAAGTATCGCAGGGCGACCAACGGTTCGCCGCCTGTGTTTTCGATCTCGATGCCCGCGGTGGCCGCCTCGTGCGTGATGAACACTTCGTCCCATGGCTCTTCGCCGAAGTGGATCATGACGGGCGTTTGCAGCGTCAGCGCGCCCATGCGACCGCCGCCTTGGACCGTGATCCAGCCGCTTGCGCCGGGGTCCTTCAGCACGCACTTCGCGCCGGGTTGGATCGTCAACTCCTTGGCCGAGAAGAGTTGGTTGCCGTCGAGCTTGCCGTAGTCGATCCACTTGTCGGTGTAGCCGTCGCCGGATCGCTCGGGATCGACCATCGGTTCGAGGTAGTTGTGCTCCTTGAAGTGCGGGTCGACGTTCTTCTCCCAATCGAGCTGCTCGATGATGAAATCGAGGTCATGGTGTTTGTCCTTGGGCACGTCCTTGACCAACAGATCCCAGGGAACTTCGCGTCCCTCGACCAACGACTGGTACATGCCGAAGACGTCGGAACCCCATTGCGGTTCGTAGGTGCAGAGCGAACCGGGCGCGTGCAACACGCCGGCCGGAATCAGCCAACCGGTACCCGGCTTCAGGCGATAGGCCCGGGCCAGGTCGAGGATCCCATTGTCGCCCTTGTCCCAATTCTCCAGACAGCGTCGCACGTCGGCCTTGGTCGTGCCCGGCTCGAAGCCCATGAACGTGTAATCGAAATGATTCTCGGCCGCGTTCAACTGCGGCGGGAAGTAGTAACTCTCGGGCTTGCCTTCCTGACCGGTCAGCTTGGCGTGTTGGGCCTGCTGGTGCATGTGGTGCGGGATGGGGCCCATGTTGTCGAAGAATTTCGAGTAGACGGGCCACCGCTTGTGCTCGTCCCACATCTGCTGGCCGACCAACCGCGGCCCGGCTTCAGCGACGGCGTCGCGAAGCAAGAAGCGTTGCCCTTCGAAGACGCAATACGAAAGCCCCTCGTCGTCGGCCCGACCGTCGTTGGCCGCCTCGGTCGTGCTGGCGAACCATCGCTCGTCGATTCCGCCGCGATGCGTGCCCAGGGCGTACCAGTCGGTCGGAGCCAACTTGATCCGCTTGCCCGGGTGCAGGAAGCTACGCGGCACCCAAGCCGGAGTCAGCCGCAGCAGCCCGCCGCCGGCGTCCAATGCTCGATCCAGAATCGCGCCAACATTGTCCTTCGATACGATTTTCGATGCACACATGGTCGTTGAGCACTCCCAAGTTCTAAGGGCGTAATCGTCTAATTCCTTACGTTATCGGCGAGCCACCCCGACGGCGACACTCCGGCAAGTCCCTTTTTTTATTCGCTGGACCGGTGATTGGCAAGTGAGTGAACGGGCAATCGCGTGAAGTGGGGCGGTTTAGGGGGGACAGGAAAGCGGTGATGCAGGCATATAGATATTGAGTCCCGGCTATTGTACGATGGTCGTCATTTGCTGCTGATGACCTCTTGCAGGAGACCCTGGCCATGGCCGAACGAACCTGGACGCTTGCCGACCTTCAACAGGATGTCTATGTCGAGCAGATCGTTTTGGGGCCCGACGATGTGGGCGGCAGTGCCTCGGGCTATTCGGTCATCAAGCGGACGCTTCGCGGCGGATTGAGCCAAGGCGTCGACGTGATCGAAGTGAACAACGGGCGGTTTGGGTTCGTCGTTGTGCCGACCCGGGGGATGGGGATTTGGAAGGCCGGAATGGGCGATATGAAACTCGGGTGGAAGTCGCCCGTCACCGGACCGGTCCATCCAAGCTTCGTGCGGATTTGGGAGCCCAGCGGGATCGGGTGGCTCGACGGTTTCGACGAACTGCTGGTCCGCTGCGGTCTGGAGAGCAACGGGGCGCCCGAGTTCAACGACGACGGCTCGGTCCGTTATCCGCTGCACGGCAAGGTGGCCAACATCCCGGCCCATAAGGTCGAAGTGACGATCGACGGCGACTCGGGCGAGATCCGCATCACCGGCGTCGTCGACGAAACGCGACTGTTCGGCAACAAGCTGCGGATGCTCTCGACGATCACGACGAAGATCGGCCAACCGGGGCTGACCGTAACCGACACGATCAGCAACCCGTCGGCCGAGCCGAGCGAGTTGGAATTGCTCTACCACGTCAATTTCGGCACGCCATTGTTGGAGCCGGGCGCCAAGGTCGTGTTGCCGGTCGCAAGAGTGGCACCGCGCGACGACGTGGCCGTCGGCGATCTGTCGCAATGGGACACCTACGGCCCGCCAACGCCCGGCTCGGTCGAGTCGGTCTTTTTCTTCGAACTGGGGGCCGATGGCGACGGCCATACGCAGGCGCTATTGCACAACGCGGCCGGCGATCGGGGTGTGAGCCTGAAGTTCGACAAGAACCAGTTACCCTGTTTCACACTATGGAAGAATCGCCAGGCCGACGGCGACGGCTACGTCACGGGCCTGGAACCGGCGATCAATTTCCCGAACGTCAAATCGTTCGAGAAGCAACAGGGGCGAGTGGCTGTCCTGGAGCCGGGCGAGTCGCGTCAGTTCGAACTGACGCTCGAAGTTCACCCCAATGCCGAAGACGTTGCGGCAGCCGAACAGGCGATCGACAAGATCCGACAGGGCAGCACCCCGGTGGTGCTCGACGGGCCGAATCCCGAATGGTCGGCCGGGTAGCGATTGCCCTGGGGGTTCCAAGAGAAGAAAATAACCACGAAGGTCACGAAGAACACGAAGAAAGGAAAGAAAAGAAGCGCTCATTCTTCGCTTCGTGTTCTTCGTGACCTTCGTGGTGGTTCATGGCTTTGAGGATTCGACAACGGCCTCCTGATTCATTGGAGTCGAGGGCCGAAGTCGGCAAAAACGGCGAAAATAACCGTTGCTCCTCGCTATCGGCTAAGGTATCTTTCTTGGATGGGCGAAACGGCATGCCGACTGTGTACCCACCCCAAGCCCGCCGGCTGCGACCGGTGGGACCCGATCAATGCAATCGGTGAGCCTAGCCGGGATCCGGTCCCACCGGTCGCAGCCGGTGGGCTTGGTCGAATAGGAACGCCGCGCACCTAATTGCCGGACGCCCTCACGCGAGTGTAGAACACGGCACTCCGACATAACACCAACCCTTATGGAGCCATCTCATGGACAGCAACAGTAAGAGAGTCACCCGTCGTCAAGCATTAGCCGCTTCTTTGGGGGCTGCCGGTCTTGCGGCGACCGGATCGGCGCGGGCAATGGCTCGGGAGGAAAAACCGCGGAGGTTGGAAGGCAAACGCGTGCTGGTTGCGATCGGCGATTTCAGCGAGGGAATGGAGACCTACTATATGGTCTATCGGATGATCGAGGAGGGGGCCGTGCCGGTCGTGGCCGCCCCGGCCGTCAAGCGGTTGCAGATGGTCGTGCATGACTTCGATCCCCAGTACACCAACTATACGGAGAAACTCGGCTACATGATTCCCGTCGATGTGGCTTTCAAGGACGTCGATCCGGCCGAGTACGACGCGCTGCTGATCCCCGGCGGGCGTGGACCGGAGGAGATTCGGCAGGACAAGGACATGCTGAAGATCGCCGGTTACTTTCTCGACAAGAAGCTGCCGTTGGGGGCGATGTGTCACGGCCCGCAGGTCCTCACTGCCGCGCGATCGATGAAGAAGCGCCGCATTGCCGCCTACTATGGCATTCAGGCCGACATCGAATTGGCCGGAGGTACGTTCGTCGACGAGCCGGTCGTGGTCGACGGTGCCTTGGTGACGTCGCGTGGCTGGCCCGACCTGCCGTATATGATGCCGAAGTTTATCGACGTGATGGCCAGGAAGCGTCGCGAGTAGTGCTGCAATAGATGTAGGGTGCGTCTGGGCGCACCGTGGACTGCCGGCCAACTCCTGCTTTCAAGATGGTGCGTCCAGACGCACCCTACTACATCTTGGCAAGAAACACGGCTAACAAGTAAGCCGTGCCACACATCCACTACCAGAGTGAAGAGCACCATGCCCGAACGTCTTGCCCCATCGAAACTTACACTTCTGCACAAGTACCGTTGGATCACGTTCCTGTTGCCGATGATCGTCTTCATGCTGGTCGGATCGCTGGAGCCGACGGCGGAGACGCTTGGCGGAGCAGCCATCGGGCTGGGCATCCCGTATGCGTATTACCCGTGGGTCTACACGTTGAAGATCTGCCTGACGATCGTCGCCATGGTCTTTGTGTTGCCCGGCTATCGGGGGTTTCCGCTGCGTGTGAGTTGGTTGGGTATCGGCGTCGGGGTGGTCGGCGTCGTGGTTTGGGTCGGGCTGTGCAAGCTCGACTTGGAGCACCGCTTTCTCGTGCCGTTGCTCGAACCGATCGGGCTCGACGGACTGATCGCCGCCGGAACTCGCAGCGCGTTCAATCCGCTGGAGCAACTCACGGCCCATCCGGCCTGTGCATGGGGGTTTCTGGCCGTTCGGTTCCTGGGGTTGGTCGCGGTGGTGGCCGTGATCGAAGAGTTCTTCCTTCGTGGATTCATTATGCGGTTCGTGGTCGACGCGAAGTGGTGGGAGGTACCCATCGGCAAAGTCACCACGACGGCCGTCATCGTCGGCACATTGATCCCCATGGCCATGCACCCGGGCGAGTTGTTGGCCGCGGCCGTCTGGTTCTCGATGGTCACCTGGCTGATGGTCCGAACGCGAAACATTTGGGATTGCGTGGCGGCCCATGCCGTGACGAATCTCCTGCTGGGCGTCTATGTCGTGGTCTCCGGCGAGTGGCACCTGATGTAGCGGGCAGCCCAAGAACCGTGAAATTGTGCTTGGACGAGCGGCAAACAACAGTGTACAATGTTGTGGCACTCACCCCATGAAAGGCGTGAAAGGCGAGTGACCGTCGCCGGAGGAAAGGATTCGCTTGTATGCCGTGGCTGGATTGGCAAGAGGCACTGACGCACAACACGCTGACGCTGGGCATCATGCTCACCGTGGCGCTGGCGGCCGGCGGCTTGGGTGGGGTCCTCCGGTTGCCGAAAGTCACCTCCTACTTGCTGGTCGGTGTATTGCTCGGGTGGCTGATGTCGGACCACATTCCCGACGACTATGCCGAGCGGATCGAGCCGCTGACGAAGCTGGCCATCGCTTTGGTGCTGTTCAACCTGGGTTGCCAATTTCCGATGGGTCGGGCACGACGCATTATGCGCCGTGCGATGCGTCTGTCGTTGGGAGAACTCGGCGCGACGTTTCTGCTGGTCGGCCTCGGGTCGTTGCTGCTGGGAGCCGATTGGGAAGTGGCCCTGTTGCTGGCCGCCCTGGCGATGGCCACCGCACCGGCCACGACGATCCTCGTGCTCAAGGAGGCCGAATCGGAGGGCCCGGTTACCGAGTACGCTAATGCCTTGGTGGCCGTCAATAACTTCGCCTCGATCGTGGCCTTCGAACTGCTCTTCGTGGCCGTGCTGTTTCTCAACGGTCAGTTGGACCAATCGCCGCTGATTCAACTGGCCCATCTGACGATCGATCTGGCCGGCTCGGCACTGGTGGGGATCCTGGCCGGGCTGTTGGTCAGCTACTGTTATGGCCTGGTGGCCGAAGAGCGTCGGTTGGTCATGCTCATCGGCGTCGTTACCGTGGCACTGGGGATCTGCCTTGCGCTGGATATGCCCTACCTGCTCGCCTTCCTCGCCATGGGGATCACCGTGGCGAACAGCTCCTACCAAACACGCCAGATCGTCGGCGAACTGGACCGACTGACCGGCCTGCTGTGCGTCGTCTTCTTCGTCACCCATGGGGCCGAGTTGAAAATCCTCGAGCTCGGCAACGTCGGGCTGGTCGGCATCGGGTATCTGGTCTTTCGCATCGCGGGCAAGTATGGCGGCATTCGACTCGCCATGCGAGGCCACCACGACGAACCCCAGGTGCAGCGATGGATGGGCGCCTCGCTGTTGGCCCAGGCCGGCGCCGCGATCGCGCTGTCGACCATCGCCGTGCAACGCACCGCCGGCATGGAAGGCGTTCTGCCCGAGCTTTGCCTCCAGATACAGACGATCATCCTCGGCACGGTCGTCGTTTTCGAGATCGCCGGGCCGTTGCTGATCCGGCAGGCCGTGCTGCGTTGCGGCGAAGTGCCGTTGGCTCATGCCATCCATCATCCGGGCATCAGCCCCTTGGAGCAACTGCGCACCGTCACGAATCGGGTCCTGACCGCTTTCGGGTTCGATCCGTGGGCCGGACGTTTAGACACGGAACTGACAGTGAACGACATCATGCGCAAGAACGTCGGCGGCGTGTCGCAGTCGGCAACCTTCAATGAAGTGATCTCTCGGTTGGAACACAGCCGCGACAACACGCTGCCGGTGGTCGACGCGGCCGGCGAACTGGTCGGCGTGCTACGCTATCGCGAGATCAGCCACGCCCTGTTCGATCGCTCCCTGGGCTCGTTGGTTCGTGCGGCCGACCTGACCACGCCCGCCGGCCGCGTGCTCCATCCGGGCGAACCACTGGCCCGGGCAAGTGCCATGTTCGCCGCCAGCAAGGACGACTGCATCCCCGTCATCGCAGCAGAAAAGCCGCATCAACTCCTGGGCGTCGTCCGCCGCCGCGACGTCTTCCGGCTGTTGATGCGAGACCGGGCGTGAGGGCTCGGGCTCATTCACAGTTCTGCCGCCGGAGGGCTTATTGAGCATATGTAGACATGAGACATATGGGGTCAGAGCTTGAATATGGCATCGGTAGGGCTATGGATCCCTCGAGGTCGCAATTTGCGGTTTCGCGACTTCGGACGTACAATTGGGGTCGTCACAATTCCCGTCCCTTGACTCTTGCCTAGGAGGTCGTTTCCATGCAGATTTCGCACACGTGGTGGAGATGGAGAATCGTCTTGTTGCTGTTGGCTCTGCTGTTGTTTGCTTACACGGCCGACGCACAGATGTTTGGAGCCCGGGCCGACCGGGCATCTACGCAACAACCCGCAGTGCAGACGATCGATCACCGCGCCATCGAGAACTTCATCACGATCGAAGGCACGGCCGAGAAACGACTCGCTCCGACGGCGTTGCGGATTGTCCTGGCTTTGATGGCCGAGGCGCCGACTGCGTCGGAGTGCCAAGACGACGGACAGAGAATCGAGAAAGAGATCATCAATGCGCTGGAAGGTCTGGGAATCGCACCGGAAAAGCTCGTTGTCGACTTCATTTCGATCCTGCCGGTCTACCATTGGGAAGTCGAAAAGCGCCAGGGCGCGAACGTGGCCGTCGAGAAACTCAAAGGGTTCCGGATGCAATCCAACGTGCATGTAGAAGTCCCCACCGAGAGACAGGCCGGCGAGGTGCTTGCGGCGGCGTTCAAGCTGGGCATCTCCGACATCATCGCCTTCGACTATTGGAACAAAGACATCGACGCCCAGAAGAACGAAGCCAGAAAGGCCGCGTTGAAGGTGGCCAAGGAGAAGGCGGATCTGCTGTTGGGCGCCATGTTCGACGATCCGCCCGTTCCATTGAACGTCCACGAGTCGACCCGGGTTATCTATCCGCGGATGCTTTATAGTTCATTCGAGAATGCGTATGCCGAAGGCATCAGCGTCCCGTACTCCGGCTCCCGCCTGCCGACGATCAAAGCAGCCCGGCCCAAGAACACGTACTACCGTGGCCTTCAAGAGGAAACCGACGTGCGAGACGGAGGTCTGCCGCTCAGGCCACAGATTTCCATCGTCTCGACGGTGCGGCTCTACTACGCCACGCCCGTAACGATCGACGGCGAGGACGATGATTAGCAGGGCCGGCCTTCAGAACATGTCCACGCAAGCGTGGAACATGGCACCCGGCTATGGTTTCAAGCGATTCTCCCAGGTTTCGCGATTGTCTTCGATCGCTCGCAGTATTTGACCGACGATCTCAAGACTCGCCAATTCGATATTTGAGGTCTCCTCTGACACGTACCCCGCGAATTCTTTCATCAGTCGAATCGGCACGCCAAAACTCATTACGAAATAGACAGCAAAACCAAATCCTCCGCCATGACCTCTGTCCACTATGAGGTCCAGCAGTTCTCCAAAAGCGGTGCCAGTTGAAGCAGCCCTACGAAGTTCATATACCAATTCGGTATCTGGCGGATCTTCAGCGAAATGAGTTTCTTCAAGCATCACATATTCTGTGCATAACCAGCGTTTATCGAACCGCTTCACAACAAGAGGATTGTACTTCCCGTGGGGCCGCGTGACAATATTGGCAGTCCATACGAGGAGGAAAAGGGCCGGGAACCATATATCGACCGCCATCGCCAAGTTAGCCGCTGGGCTTGCCCCGCGCTGGGAAGCGCGGATGGCGTCGAGCACTTCTCAGCGCGGGGCAAGCCCAGCGGCTAACGAGAGCATGAACGTTGTGGTTCGTTTTGCGACAAATCGGCCGCTACGGTTGGCCCTTCAGTGCCTCGATACTTTTGAGTTCGATCGCATCCATCTCCTTGCGCAGTGCGAGCCGTTCTTCGGCCGTTCTTAGCTCGCCTTCGTTCCAGGCGTTGGCTTCTACGTAGTCGCCGCAGAAGGGGACGACCAGGTCGATCCAGGCGGCCAGCTTGTCTAGCTCTTCGCGCGAGAGTTTGACTTCGTTGGGGCCCTCTTCGTGGATGGTAATCAACTTGCTTCTCGTCGAGCCGCCGTATTGGGGTGGGATCATGCTCGGCTCCGACGAGTTGCTGATCCAGTTGACCAGTTCGTTGCTCAGGCCGCGACTTTGGCCCTCTTTGGTCTGCGTCAGCGTGAGATAGGCACGCGACCAGTAGCGTTTGGAACCCGCGTCGAGAACCGGTTCGCCGGTCAAGAGGAACTTTTTGCCCGTGCCCTGCTGGTTGTGACACTTGATGCAGTGCCGGTCGAGGATCGGCTGGATCTCTTTTGGGAAGCTGAACCCTCGCGTCGGGCCGTAGAACGGCTTTAGTTGTTCGAGACCGACTTTCATTGCGATACTGGCCTTGTGGCTCGAAAGCGGAGGATCGTTCTTGTCCTCGTGGCATCCGACACAAGACATCTGCTCGCCCGGCATCAGAGTGGCCCAGGACCGCATTGTCTGGATCATCTGGTTCTTCTCGTTGAGTGCCTGGAAGTAGACGGGCGTTCGGGCGGGGACCTCGAACATGGCCGATCCGTCCTCGTAAACGGTCGCGTCGCCGATGATCGCTTTGACGTCCCACGTGCCGGTGCCGATCGCGACGGGGGTGACGACCGTCGCACCGCCGCCTTTGCCGCTGCTGGAGTTTCGGCCGATGTTCATCTCGCGGTAGCGAAGCTCGACGACGCGTAGTTTCTTGATCGTGCCGCGAGGGATGCCCGCCAGCCCGGGCCCGTGGTAGACGTCTTGCAGGTGGAACACGCCGGTCGTGGCCCGATAGTCGACGGCCGACGGTTTGACGTGCGGGACTCTTCGCGGCATGACGGCGATCGGCTCCATCGAGGAGATCATCATATCGGCCGAGAGCACCTCGCGCCGCCCGTCGAACGTCATGTAGTAGAGGTGGAACCGCATGTGGTCCTTGTTGTTGAACCGCCCGCCGCGTTGGCGGAGGTGGTATCCGATCGGGTCGTAACTGACCAGCAGCGATTGCTGATCCAGCGCGAACGGATAGCAATACTGGTCGCCCGTCTGCGCGTAGGCGTCGGCCCTTGGATAGGGCGGCTTCTCACCGGTGGGCAGTTCGGTGATCCCGTCGAGCCCTTGTCGAGCTTCGGCCGTGTCGACGATTCCCAGTTTGCCGCACTGTGGGTTGTGGTGCCCGCCCATGGCCGCGACGACCTTGCTGGTGCCGGGAATGCCGCACGGGTGGAACAGCGTGGTCGGCTCCCACGAGTTGTTGCCGTAGTATTCCGTCTGGTTCGTGCCGTCGGGGTTCATCTGCAGCAGACCTTGGGGATAGATCTGCGAACGGTCGTTGTAGTCCCAACGCATGTAGACGACCCGGCCATCGTCGAGCACGGTCGGCCACAGCGTATGGACCTGGTCGAACCCGACGCGTCGCACCCGTCCGCCGTCGGCGTCGCAAACGAAAAAATTGCTCACGTCGGGGCCCGCACAATCGACCGACTGGATGACTCGGCTCGAGTTGAACAGGATATTCCCGTCGGGCAGATAGCACGGATCGTAGCTCGCCCCGTAGGTACCTTCGCCGGTGATCAGCCGAGTTTCGCCGGTGGCCAGCTCCATCTCGTGGATCTTGTAGTAACGGTCGCCGCTGTCTTGACGCCAGGCGAAGAGCAGTCGCTTCGCGTCGAACGAGAGTGCCGGGTCGCGAATGATCCCGCCGGTGTCGGTTTTGATCAGTGTGGTGACGGTCGCGAACTTCCCATCGGCAGTCGCCTCATTGGCCAGATCGATGCTGCAGAGCCCGCCGAACTTATTGCCACCCCAGTTCGTGTATTCCGTATACGCGAAGAACCCGCCGCCCATGTTATGGTGCTTGGCGAAGATCACCTGGTTGGTCTTCGCCAACAAGGGCTGCAAGCGTGCCTGTCGCCGCACTTGGCACGCGTGGACGTAGAGGTCCAACCATCGCTGGTCCTCGGGCTGCACGTCGGCCGCGACGAGCGTGTCGAGCGCCTTCTGGAGTTCGCCACTGTGGGATCCGCACTCGGGCAGGACGTTTTCGATCAGGTTGCGTTCCAGCGACGCGTCGCGGTCCGTCTTGAAGAAGTCGGTCAAATCGCCTTTGCCGTCGCGATAGCCGGCGTCCCAATCCGTCATTTGGCCTGCACTGTCCTGCATCAGCCAGTCGGTCTGGTGAGGGAAATCGCGCCAGAATTCCCAGGCATGGGCCGAGCCGAGTGCCAGATCGATTTCCGTGTCCGAGGCGAGAATCTCCGCACGAACGGCCAGCATCGTCTCCTGCCATGTCGCTTTCTTGGCGTATTGCTCCGTGACGTCGGGCAACGCGATGTCGACGATCGTTGCACGCCGCTGCGGGGGCGTCTGATATGCTTCCTTCTTCGTCGTGAACCCGACGTCGATGTACTGGCCGCCGGCCGTCTGGTGGCAGTGAACGGCAATCACGTTCTTGCCCGGCTGTAGTGCCTTGCGTGCTTCGGCCGTAATCGCATAGAGCTTGTATTGGCCGAAATGGCTTACGTCCTTGGCCGCCAGGATGCCGTTGATATAGACCTCGAAGTCCTCGTCGTGACAGACCTCCAGCGAAAGCTGGGCGACGTCCTGCTTCTTTTCCAGGACGTACTCGCCACGCAGCCAGATGTCCGGCGTCTGCCAGTGGGTCTGCACGATGCCGCCGGGTGTGCCCTGCCTGCCGAACCCGCCCTTGCCGGTCTCCCACGGCCCACATTCCTCGGCGTCCGGTTGTTGCCAGCCTTCGCCCGGGTCCTTGATCGTATAGCGCCAAGTTTCCTCGACGGCACTGGCCCGACTCAGTCCAAAGAGACACACGAGTGTCGCCACAAGCAAGGGAAAGGTGGCTCGACGCATGGCGATTCCTCCCGAAGTTCAAGTCATTCGGCAAACCCGTAGGGTGGGCAGTGCCCACCAAAAAACCAAGAGTAACATGTCCAGCGATTTTTGGTGGGCAGTGCCCACCCTACGGGCTTGCCTTCTCCTTGACCGACATCATCTGGCGCGGGGCGGTCTTTTGAGCAACACTCTCTTGAGCAACACCGACGTTAACCATCACGGCCAGGGCAAACGATACCGACAACCAGCGTTTCATAATCTTCACTTTCCTTCTACGAGAAACCGGGATAAACGACAATTCACCCAGTATACCAGTTCGCAAGAACCGTCGCCACCGTCGTGTCCGTCCCGTTTCCATGCAACGTTTAGCGGTCCACCGGTGCCGCGACCTCCGAACTCCACTGCTGCCACGAGCGAAAATAGTTCTTTACGTTCTTATACCCGGCCAGTTCCAGGGCGAACGCCTGGGCCGACGAGCGGCTGCCCGACTTGCAGTAGGTCACCACCGTTTGCGCGTCCTCGACGGGGACCTTCTCGAAAACGGCCCGTAGCTCCTGGGGTGATTGGAATCGGCCGCTGTCGGTCAACAGGTCGTTCCAATCGAGATGGACGGCGCCCGGTACGTGGCCGGCCGAGTATTCACGGGCGCCTCGGGCGTCGAGGATCACCACTTTCGGATCGTTGCCGTACCGCCTGACGTCCTCGGTCCGGGCCAACCGGTCGCCTTGGAATCGCGGTTGGAAGTCGGTGGGGGTGACGTTAACGGCGTTCGTTTCGACCGGGCGACCGGCGGCCTTCCATGCGGCCCAATCGCCGTCCAACAGTCGCACATCCGAGAGGCCCACGTATTTCAGGATCCACCATGCCCGGGCCGCATCGTTGAGTTTTCCGCCGTAGACCGCGACGGGCGTCTTCAGGCCGATTCCCAGCGAGCCGACGTTTTTCGCCCAGGCCGTCGCGTCTTGCAGCCCACCGTCGCTGAGGCCGAGCGACTTCCAGGCGGCCAGATCGATACGAACGGCACCTCGGATGTGGCCCGCGTCGTACTCTGCCGCCGGCCGAACGTCCAAGATTCGCAACGTCTTGTCGGTCAGTCGAGCTTCGAGCGATTGCGGTGTGATGAGCATTGCGTTCTTTTCTTCGGTCGGAACCGTGGCTTGCGGCGCGTCGGGCACTTGCCCCGAGGTGCATCCGACCAACAAGGCACTTGCGATCATCCAGATGAATGACATGACGACGTAACGATATGGGTGTTGATGCATGATTCTCCCCTCCTGAATCTTCTGAAAAACTGAAACAACGAACCCTTACAGTCCGACGATGCTGTAGCCGCAGTCGACGTGAATCACCTCGCCGGTCACGCCGTCGGACGCTTCGCCCAGCAGATAGAGTCCGGTCGCTGCGAGTTCCTCGGGCTCGACGTTTCGTCCCAGCGGCGACTTTCCGGCCGCATGGTCGCGCATCTTGTCGAAGTTCGAGATACCGGCCGCGCTTAGCGTCCGCATCGGGCCGGCACTGATCGCGTTGACGCGGATCTTCTGTCGGCCCAGGTCCCAGGCCAGGTAGCGAACGCTGTGTTCCAACGCCGCCTTGCAGACGCCCATCACGTTGTAGCCGGGCATCACTTTCTCACCGCCGAAATAGCTGATCGTGATGATCGCCCCGCCGTCGCGCATCAGCGGCGCGGCACGGCGACAGGCGGCCACCAGGCTGTAGACGCTGATGTCCATCGCCAAGTGCCATCCCTCGCGGCTCATTTGCACGTACGGGTTGCGCAGCTCCTGCGGCGGGGCGAAGGCGACGGCGTGGATCAGCAAGTCGAGCTTGTCGTAGGTCTTAGCGACCGTGTCGAACACGCGATCCAGATGGGCATCATCCTGCACATCGCACGGGAGCACGACCTTCGCCTTGTGCGGCTCGACCAACCGGCGAACACGTCGTTCGCTGGACGGGCTGGGTAGGTGGGTGAAGGCCAACTCCGCGCCTTCGCGATAGAGCGCTTCGCTAATGGCCCAAGCAATGCTTCGCTCGTTGGCCACGCCCATCACCAGGCCCGTCTTGCCATCGAACATGCCCATGGTTCGTTTCCCTGGTGGGCTTGGAGGCGTGTGTAGCGTAAGGAATTCCCGAAGGACCTCACTCGACTGCCGGCACCGGACCGGCCAGCAGTTCGTACTCGTCGATTGCCGAGGTATCGCCGGCGTGGATCTGCCGGCAATTCATTTCGAGCACGCTCATCTGCTCGCGAATGAAGCGGCGTGCCACCCGTTTCTTCCGATCGTTGGCCTCGCCTTGGCCGAGGAACAGGTGTCCGATCATCACGGCAATCGCCGAGTCGACCAACCGACGTCCGGCCAGATCGAGATACGAACCTCCCTGCTGCTTGATGAACGCGATCGCTTCGATGATCTTCTGCTTGCCTTGGATCAAGTCCTGCTTGAGTTCTTCCAGCATCGTGTCGT
>JAZFUB010000101.1:0-3828 GCA_036447015.1 Thermoguttaceae bacterium
TGGGAGATCGGCGGCAGGGTCCATGGACTGGATGTTTCGCCCGAGATGCGTGAAGCCTTACCCGGTCCGATGTCGAGCCAATTGGCCGCGCTGGGGAACCTCCGAGGGCATGTCGATCTCGACATCTTCAAAGTTACGTACGATCCGGCGGCGCCCACGCCGTTGGCCTTTCAGGTCAAGGGAAGCCTTTCTGGTGGGCAACTCACCGACGACGATCGGCTACCCCAAACCCTGACCGGCATGCGGGCGAACTTCGTCGTGACCAACGAGGGTTTCCGTATCACCCAGTTGGTTGCAAGTATGGGTCAGGCAATGATTCGGATCTATGAGATGCGCGGCACCGGGTTCGACCTGAACGGTCGTTTGGAGCTTCGGGCAAGAATCGAGCGATTGGAGTTGGACCCTCAGTTGCGTGACGTGCTGCCGTCCAAATTGCAGGAACAATGGTTCAAGTTCTGGCCAACCGGCGAGATCAACGCCGACGTCGGTCTCTTCTACGACGGTGCGACGAAGACCTTGCAACCGGATCTCGCGGTCGAATGTCTGGACGTCTCTTTCACGCACTACAAGTTTCCTTACCGGCTCGATCACGGCAAAGGAAGCATCACCTTGAAGAACGATGAGCTCGAAGTGCATCTCGATGCCTTCAGCGGCAATCAGTTGGTCGACGTGGATGCCTGGTTTCATCATCCGCTGACCACCGAGCCGGTCGGCTGGTTCGAGGCCAAGGGAGACGGTCTGCCGCTCGACGAGAAACTGCTCGATGCGCTGAAAGACAAGCCCCAAGCCTTCATCCGATCACTCCATCCGGCCGGCACGATCAACTTCTTCGTGCGGCACGAGCGGCACGAACCGAACGGTCCGGTGCAGAAGACGGTCGACATCTGGCCCAAGAACTGCTCGGTCCGGTACGAAAACTTTCCTTATCCCATCCACAACATCGGTGGCACGATCGCGATGCGCAACGACCACTGGACGTTCCATAAGTTGGAGGGGTACAACGGCACGGGGTGGATTACGTGTAACGGATACATGCAGCGGCCCCAGGTAGGGCAACGGTTGCACGTGACCTTTACCGGCCGTCACGTGGCTATGGAACACGAACTGCGCGATGCGCTCGTGCTGAAGCCGAACGTTCAGCGGGTGTGGAACGCCCTGCAGCCACGCGGAATGATCGATCTGGATGCCGAGGTCGACTATCTGTTCGAAACAAGGAAGCTTGGCGTGTGGCTCAGCGCCAAGCCGCAAAGCGAGACGGCTTCGATCGAACCGATACCTTTCCCCTATCGCATGGAGAAACTCAGCGGCGAGTTGATCTACGACGATGGGCACGTGACCATCAAACGCTTCAAGGCGGAGCACGGCCGGGCCAAAATGTCGGCGATCGGCGAGTGCGATTTCCTGCCCAACGGCAATTGGGGACTCCGCCTGAAAGAGATCTCCGTCGACCAACTCCAACTCGATGACGAACTGATCCTCGCCTTGCCCAAGCGGTTGAAACGGGCGATTGTCGAACTGAATCCTCGCGGTCCGGGGAATCGGCGAGAAGGCTTCAATCTGAGCATCCACAACGGAAGTTTCGATCTGCGGGGCGGCGTCACTCCGGGCGAGCCGGTCGAGTCGCGTTGGGACGTGGCGATCGGGCTGAACCAGGGGAGCATCGACTGTGGCATCAAACTGGAGAACCTCCACGGTGAAGTCACGATGGCTGGAGAATCCGACGGACACGCGTTCTACTCCCAGGGTGAGTTGAACCTCGACTCGTTGACTTACCGGGACTATCAGCTCACTCGGTTGATGGGGCCGATCTGGATCGACGACCGACAGGTGCTGCTGGGCTCCTGGGCAGAGCGTCGCCGAAACGAACATGCCACAGGTGCCCCGTCGCGGCCCCAATCTCCGACACGACGCCTGACCGCCAAACTCCTCGGAGGAAACTTCTACGGCGATGGCCGGCTGACCTTGGGCGAGCAGCCTCGCTATCAACTCAATGCCTCGCTGATCAATGCCGAGTTGGAACGCTATGCCCAGGAGACGATGGTGGGGCGCCAGAAACTGCGGGGAAAAATCGACGCGTCGATCGATCTCCACGGAACGGGCCGCGAAATCTATGGGCTGGTCGGACGGGGGAAACTCCACCTTCGAGACGCCGATGTTTATGAGCTTCCCGTGATGATCTCGATGCTAAAAATCCTCAGCATCCGTGAGCCGGATCGCTCGGCCTTCAGCGAGTGCCACACCGAGTTCGTCGTCCAGGGACCCCATATCTACTTCAACCCGATCAATTTCAACGGCGATGCGATTAGCCTCCGAGGTCAAGGCGAGATGGACATGCAATCGAACATCGACATGGTGTTCCATGCCGTGGTCGGGCGCGACGAAATCCGCGTGCCGGTGATCAGCGAACTGCTCGGCGGGGCCAGCGAGCAGATCATGCAGTTCCAAGTCAGCGGAACGCTGCTGGATCCGGTCACCAAGAAAGTGGCCCTGCCCGCGCTGAACCAAGCGCTGCGACAGCTCCAGAACGACCGGCGGTCCAGAACGAACGACTCGCGGGTCCTGTTTCCCCAGGCCCGTCAATTGCTACTCAACGAACGAGGTCCCAACAGACGTTAGACGAGATGCACCCAGCTTACGATAACCTATACTTGACGAGGTAGCTCGAGTCGCCAACTTCATGTGTAGCGACACCCGGTGCTTTGCGACGTGAGAATTACCGACCAGCGGTTCACCGATGGACCGGCACTGCCGGCCGTCCTAAGCCGAAAGGAAGTGTCTCATGAGCGTAGGTCCTTTAGGAGGTATCGCCGGCAGCGTGGCCGGCTCGCCGTTGGCACAGAAACACGGATCCGAGGTGGAACGGGCCGGGCAAGAGAACAATGCCCAGCAGCGACGCATCGCAGCCGACCAAAAGGCCGACTCGGCAGCCGGTATCGGCGAGGCGGACGGCGAGGACCACGAAACGGCAGATCGCGATGCCGACGGTCGACGTCTCTGGGAGGGGGCTCCCGACTCGAAGGACGCCGGCGAGCAGGACGCCGACGAGCAAGGCACGCCCAAGTCTGAAGAGCCCGAACAACGAAAGAGCAAAGACGCAAGCGGCCAAAGCGGAAATCTGCTCGATCTCAGCGGGTAACCACAACACTTGCCCGACCGACGACGATCGCCTAGAATACCTTTCCTACTAAGGTCCATCACGCGGCGGGATGACGTCATGCGGTTTACCAAGATGCACGGAGCAGGCAACGACTACATCTACGTCGACTGCTTCGAAGGACCAATGCCCGAGCGGCCCGATCGGTTGGCCCGAGACGTTTCCGATCGGCATTTCGGCATCGGCGCCGACGGGCTCGTCTTGATCTGTCCCAGCGACGTCGCCGACGCTCGGATGCGAATGTTCAATGCCGACGGGTCCGAGGCGGAAATGTGCGGAAACGCCATCCGCTGCGTCGCCAAATACCTCTTCGATCACGGAATCCGAAAGAAGCAAACGCTCGAGATCGAGACGGGCAACGGCGTGCTCACGCTCGAACTCGAACTCAACGGCAAACTCGACGGCGGGCTGGTCGATCGGGTCCGCGTCGACATGGGCGAACCGATCTTGCTGCCGGCGGACGTGCCGACCACTTTGCCGGGCAATCCGAGCGTGTCGGGTGGTCCGGTCGTCGACGCCGACCTGCTGATCGACGATCATCACTTGAAAGTCGCCTGCGTTTCGATGGGCAATCCCCACTGTATCACGTTCGTCGATCAGCTCAGCGACCATTGGGTGTTGGAAGTCGGCCCCAAGCTCGAAACCGATCCGCATTTCCCCAACCGCATCAATGC
>JAZFUB010000102.1:0-7112 GCA_036447015.1 Thermoguttaceae bacterium
CCGTCCAAGCCCACCGGCTGCGTCCGGTGGGACCGGGGCGTACGCACTCGGTCGGTCCCACCGGACGCAGCCGGTGGGCTTGGACGGTGCCTATGCAGATCGAATTCCCGGATGCTCTCAGTCATGTAAGAATGTATTTGGCAATATTAGTTCTAAGTTGTCCACTCTCGGCCGCCTCGACCGAAACTGTATTCACTTCCCAAGAAGAATCTGGCAAAGAAGAAAAAGACCATGTGTCCCAACTTGGTGAAGGGGATCGCAATCAGCATCAGGTCGCCGGCCAAAGCATGACAAGTCAGGATCGTCCTGTAATCGCCCCATTGATAGTAGGCAAGCAGGCCCGTTAGAAATGGAGCCGCGGTGATCAGCAGGACGGCGTGATCGTAAGGCGCGGAAACGGCACGCACACGGGGAACGACCAAGCGTCGCAGGAAGAAAAAGAGCACGCCCAGCAGAATAATAATCGTTAGGAAATTGGTCAGCCCGTCGGGGACACTTAGAAAGGAGAGCCCTATCGCCTGACGCAAAAGCACATTATGGCCGAGACAGAAGATCGGGACGGCGAACAGACAGCAATGGAACACGAACGAACCGATTGCCATCACCGGGTGCTGCCCAAGGAGGCTGTTTTGCAGGGCGAGGACGACGCGAAACTTCCGGCCGGCCGGTGATTCGGCCTTGATGCTGCCTGGGGGACAGTAGACCCTCTCTTTCTTCCTGGTCAGGAGAAAAAGCTGAACGACTCGATATGCGACCCCCCCGATGAAAACGAGCATGGCGATCCACAGCAACGGCCCCCGAGCTAGTTCATACATGACAGGGCACCTCCAAATCGCATACTTGACTCGCACTTCCGTAGGGGGGGGCGGAGACTACTCGGGCAGGCTGAATCGGCCGGCGGCGCACGCCCGGGCTAGTATCTCGGTACGGCAGAAGGTTCAACATCTATTGCTCGACCGGCCGCAATAGACGCGATTCTAACACGGCCGCATACGCTTATCAACGGCCTACAGGCTGGATCGCACGAGGCGGCCACGATTTCATGGCACGTCGCGTTAGCCCGAACGTCGCGCCGGCCCCGACGGGGCGATAGTCAATAGCCCAGGGCATAAACCCTTGTTATTCTATACAAGTCCCACTCGCCCCCCAAGTCGAAATCCCGCCGGGCAAGCCGGCGGGATTTTGTGTAGTCCAACGAGGACTTACGCCCTGGGCTATTAACGATCGCCCCTTCGGGACTTGTTTGACGGCAACCATATAGCCCGGTGCCATGAAATCTTGGTCTGCCAAAACCGGCCCGATGCCTTGATTCGGCTGAAGATTCTCGGGCGTGGCGTCCGAAAGTCAGAAACGGACCCGTCGATTCTAGACTTTCCCCCACTCGATCCGCCATGGCCGTCACTCGCCGCAAGCCGACCCGACCGAAGCCGCCTAGGGCTCGTAGTATGGCCCAAACGTGGCTCGATGCGTTCGTCGAGTACTCGGCCGGGGAGTGTCATCTGGCCGAGAATACGGTGGCTGCCTATCGGCGGGATCTCGTGAAATTCTTCGACTGGCTGGCCGGGCGGAGCATTCCGGGCTTGTCGATTCGCGATCTGGCCGACTACGTGGGCTGGCTGAGTGAGAAACGGTTGGCCCCGGCCAGCGTTGCCCGACATATCGTGTCGCTGAAGGTCTTCTTCCGCTACCTGCAGTTGGAAGGCGTGTTGGAAGACAATCTGGCCGAACTGCTCGGCAGCCAAAAACTGTGGCAACGGGTCCCCAAGATACTCAGCCCGCAGCAGATCGATGCGTTGTTCCAAGCGCCCGAGTCGGGCGGTCCGTGCTGGCGGCGGGATCGGGCCCTGCTGGAGCTGCTCTACGCGACCGGGTGCCGGGCGTCGGAGGCCTCGAACCTGCGGATGTGCGACCTGCACCTCGACGAAGGGTTCTGCATCTGTCGCGGCAAGGGAGATAAAGAGCGACTCGTGCCGTTGGGCAATCGGGCTGCCGAGGCGCTGAGGGCCTATCTGCAAGAGGAACGACCCGGACTGGTCGCGTCCAGTGCGTCGCCGGTCGAGTGGGTGTTGCTCTCGTATCGCGGCCGGCGGTTGCGGCGGGAACGGATTTGGGAACTGTTGAAGAAATACGCCCGGCGCATCGGTGCCCCGTCGGACATCGGGCCCCATACATTGCGTCATAGTTTCGCCACGCACATGCTTTCCGGCGGTGTCGATCTGCGGCAGCTTCAGGAGATGCTCGGCCATGCGAGCATCGCAACGACCCAGATCTACACGCACGTCGATCCGTCGCGTCTGAAGGCGATCCACAAGAAGTTTCATCCGCGCGGCTAGTCGTCACTCATCGAGCATCAGTCGTCTGCCCAGTAGTCCCCCTCCATCGCCAGAATGAAGTCAAGCACGCCGATGACGTTGCTGGCATCTTGACCGCCCGCGATGGAGAATGCGTAAACGCGTGCGAAGCTGAAGGCAGAGATGCAGGACTCGGCCAAATGCATCGTCGCATAGCTGCCCGAGGCTTCGAGGAAATCGTTCAAGGCCGAGTCGTAAAGGTACGCCCGATCGTCCCCGCCGGCCGTGGCATAGGCATTGACCTGGTCGAAGCTCCTGGCGACGTTGAGGAACCCCTCGCCGGTGATCCAACTCATCGTCTGTCTGCCGTAGAACCGGTCGTTTCCGGCCGAGTCGTACAAGAAAGCCCGATCGTTTCCGCCGGCCGTGGCGTAGGCGTCGACGCGATCGAAATCGCGGACGGTGTTCGTGAATCCGTCACCGGTAAGCCAGCTTACGGTCTCTTTGCCGTAGAACCGATCGTTGCCGGCCGAGTCGTAGAAGTAGGCCCGGTCGTTACCGCCGTTGCCGAAGACTGTAATCTCGGCCGTGTTGACCACATCGACACGATACCCGGGCCCGACGACGGTGGCTGCGTTGGGTAACATACGAACGACGTCGTCTCCGACCGAGCCGCGGATAATCACGCGATCGTGGCCTTCATCCCCGTCGATTTCGAAGGATGTGATTTCGCCCGGGTTGATGATGTAGTCGACGCCGTTGATCGTGATGACAATCGGATCGGAATTGGCGTCTGCTCCACTCTGATAATCCCGGGAAACCCGGGCCAGATCGTCGGCGTCCAACTCGAAGACGTCGTCGCCTTGGCTTCCGAAGAGGGTTGCACGGCCGTTGTTCATCCTGAGGACGTTGGCCAGATGGACATTGACGTCGTCGTCCACGCCGCTGAGGCTGAAGTAGTATCGCTGACCCTCTTCGGCCGGCCACTCGATGCGATTGTGGCCGTTGCCGGGTGTCCAGACGGCCACTTCGTCGAGACTCTCGTCGTAGAGCGTGATCGTCACGTCGTCGGAGTTCTGTGCCCAGAGCGTGATCAGCGCATCGCGCGTGGTCAGGAACGAGTACCAGATATCGCCCTCGGACGGGTTCAGGTGCGGCATTTCGATGACATGGATTCCTCCCAGATCGTGTGCCACGCCGATCGTCACTTCGGCCAGATCCGAAGCGACTTGGCCGTCGGTTGCCCGATACGTGAATCGATCGACACCGAGGAACCCATCGTCCGGCGTGTAGACGAACGATCCGTCGGCCGCCAAGTCGAGTTGGCCGTGTGCCGGCCCGTCGACCAGGACGGCCGAAAGCGAATCGCCGTCCGCGTCCGAATCGTTGGCCAGTATGCCGGCGGCGGCGATGGCCAGGGTCGTGTTCTCCTCGGTCGTATAGTGGTCGTCCTCCACGTCCGGCGCTGTGAAAGTCCGATTGACTGTGATAGTGACGGTGGCGATCTCGGAATGGAGTCCACCGTCGTGGGCCCGATACGTGAACGTGTCGGTTCCGTAGTAACCGTCGTCGGGCGTGTACGTCAGCGAGCCGTCGTTGCCGAGCACAAGTTCACCGTGCTGGACGTCATCGACCAGCAGGGCGAGCAAGGGATCGCCGTTGGCGTCGGTATCGTTGCTCAGCACGCCGTCCGGAATGACGGTCAATTCGGTGTCTTGGTCGATCGCATACTGGTCGTCCCGGGCCTCGGGCGCTACCAGCCGCATGTTGCCGAAATCGAGCCCACTGACGGTTCCATCCTCGGCCACGTGAATGGTGTGCATGCCATTGCCCAGCGGCGACGTCTGGAGAAAGCCGTCCTGGGGCGTTTGGCGGATTTCATAGGTTCCCGGCCTCAGGCCGGAGAAATCGTAGTTTCCTTCCGCATCGGTCGTGGTGGAGACGACGAAGCGGTCGATGTGGAAGGAATAGGCCTGCACCATGGACTCACCGGTCCAATGGGAGTCTTGCCCGACGACCACACGGTCTCCGCTCACATCCAACGAACCGCCGAAGTGCCCTCGGGTTTCCATTTCGGGGCTGCTGAGCGTTTGCAGCAGATCGCCGGATTCCATGTCGTAGACGTAGAGGACTCCGGAGCCCCAGGTGTTGCCCGCGCGCGCTTGCGGCGCTCCGATGAGCACCTTCCCGTCGATGGCCGCCAGCGCCTGGCCGAACGACCAGGTGTAGGACGAGGGGCTGACGTAGGTCTGCAGTAGCTCGCCGGTGGCGCCGTCGAACAGGCTCACACCGTTGGAGTCGCCGACCAAGACATTCTCGCCGGCCGCGGCCACGGCGTGACCGTATCCGCCGGAGTCGACAAAGGTTCTCAGCAGTTCGCCCGTGGCGCCGTCGTACAGGTAGCTGACGCCGCCGTTGGCCCTCTGCGTGTCGTCGCCGTTGGCTCCGATCAACACATTATTGCCAACGGCCGCGATGCTCCGGCCAAACTGATCGTAGGCGTCGGGATCGGGGCTGTGGAAGGTTTGCAGCAGCTCGTACGTGTCGCCGTCGAACAAGTAGACCGCTCCGGCCAGGTTGACCTCACTGGAGGGGGCATAGGGCGCCGCGATCAGCACGTTGTCTCCGATGGCCGCCACATTCCAGCCGAACGACCAGGAATAGGCGACTGGCGAAGCGAACTTGTGCAACAGTTCGCCCGTGCCGCCGTCGAAGAGATAGGCGGCGTTCTGGCTGCCTACGAGCACGTCATCCCCGATCGCGGCCACGGAGAGGCCGAAGCGGGTCCAGCGGCCCTCGGGGTTGAGGTAGGTCTGGATGTGCTGGCCGGTGGTGGCGTCGTAGCGGTACACGGCCCCGGCATCGCTGCCGGAGCTATCGTCCCGCTCCACGCCCACCAGCACGTCTTCCCCGACGAAGGCGACCGAGGAAACGCTGCCGGCGTCGGTGGCCCAGAACGGAGCCAGCGGCCGGGAGTAGGTTTGCATGAGTTCCAGCGGTCCGTCGATCCGTTCGAGTTCGACGATCCAATCGGCCAGGCCCAGCTCGCCTTCGTCCTGGACGCCGTTTTGATTGGTGTCTTCGAAGACCAGGCCCTCGGCCGAGCCGGAGTGAACCACCTCGACGAAGAGCGTCACCTCGGCCAGGTTGGAGGTCAGCGATCCGTCGTCGGCCCGGTAGGTGAAACCATCCAGGCCATGAAAGCCTTCCTCGGAAGTGTAGACAAAGGAGCCGTCGGCCGATAGGGTGAGAACACCATGTTGGGGTCCCGACACGAGCACGGCCGTCAAGGCGTCGCCGTCGCGGTCGACGTCGTTGGCCAAGACTCCGGCCACGTCCGTCACGGTCAGGGGGGTGTTTTCCTCCAAGGCGTAAGAATCGCCGGCCGCCTCGGCCGCCCAATTCTCGATCGCCACGCCGCCGAAATCGAAACCATCCTCGACGTACCCGCTGACGACAATCGCCTGGTAGTCGCCGTTTCCCTCGGGCATGCTCAGTTCGTAGTCGCCGTTGGCAATCGCCCGCACGCGGTAGGTTCCCGGCTTGACGCCGTCGAAGCGATAATTACCCTCGGCGTCGGTCTGGACGGTGAAGGTGTCGGCGTCGTAAATATACGCCTGAGTGATGTCCGGGTCGGCCAACAGGCTGTGATGCGAGATGATGATCATCTCTCCGTCGCTGGCCACGAACTGACCGAAATTCTTCCCGGCGTCGGCATCGGGATTCTCGAACGACCGCAGTAGTTCGCCCCTCATTCCGTCGAGCAAGTAGGCCCGGCCGAGCCAGGCGGCCTTGTCCATGCTGTAGTTGTCGTCGGGGGAACCGACCAGAATATTGTTTCCAACCGTCGTAACCGAAGTTCCCGCCCTCCAGCCTCGGCCTGGATTGTCGAACGTTCGCAGCAACTCACCCGTTTCGCCGTCGAGGACGTAAAGCTGCTGGCTTGAGGAGACCAGAAAATCTTCGCCCAGGGCTGTAATCGTTCGCCCCAACCTGGCCTCCTGGGTGGGATCGGAATCGTTAAACTCGTTGAGCAACTCGCCGGTCGCCGTGTCGAAAAGAAAGACAGTGCCGGAGTTTAGTATCACGGTGTCGTTGCCCCACGAGCCCACCAACAAGCGGTCGCCGACCACGGCCATGGCGCCGCCGAAGTTGTCGTAGCGGTCGGGATCGGGGCTCTGGATCTCGCGGATCAACTCGCCGCTGGCGGCGTCGAAGAAGAAGACGACTCCGCCGCGAATGGAGCCGCCGTCGACGCGGCCGTCTCCACCCGGCGCGCTGATGATCACGGTATTCCCCCACGCCACCACGGTTTCCCCGAAGTAACGATCATAGACCCCGGCCGGGAGGTCGAACTGTTGCAGCACGTCGCCCGTGGCGCCGTCCAACAGATAGACCGAATTCCCCCGATAAGCCGAGTTCTTCGTGCTCACCAACACATTCTCGCCCATCACGGTGATCTCGGCGCCGAACTGGTCCTGCAAGTCCGGGTTGGGATTGGCCCAAGTGTCGAGCAATTCGCCGCTGGCCCGATCGTAGACGTGGACCACGCCCGAGTCGACCGCGCCCGTGTCGTCGTAGATCGACCCCACCAGGATCCGATCTCCCAGGAAAGCAATCGTGTTGGACAGGTCGCGACCCAAGGCCTGGCTGAAGGCCGAGGGAGCGCGCAGCCGGTCCAGTGCCCTTGTGGTGGTTTCGACCCGGTCGAGCATCACGGTCCAGCCACCCAGCCCGCCCTCGCCCGGGTCGCGAGCGCCGTCTCGGTCGAGGTCGTCGAACACGCTGCCGGCCACGACACCCGGCCGAATGTTGCCGAAT
>JAZFUB010000103.1:0-3475 GCA_036447015.1 Thermoguttaceae bacterium
AATAGGCGTGCGAGCAGATCGTCGAGCCGGTGAAGACCGGATAGTCGAGTGCGCGGACCTGCTGCAAATCGCGTCCGCCGCCGCTGGTGATCAGGCCGGTCGAGCCGAACGCTTTGTAGACGGAGCACATCACCTCGCCGAACGTCGCACTGACTGCCGGGTCGTCGAGGTCCTGAAAGACCAATACGGCCGGGCCGGGCAGTTCGGCGAACGATTCGGCCTGATCGATGAAACTACCATACGCATCGCCCCCGACCGGCGGTGCGCCGCTACGGAAGGCGGCCGTCGAGGCGAAACCGACCATCGGCGGAAGTTCCGCAAAGCCGGCCCGAATCCGCCCATCCATATAGCCCACGTCACGCGGGCGAACGTCGAACAGTTCGATCACGTTGCAGATCGTCGGCGTATCGAATCGGGCCAGTTTGTCGAGCGTTTCGCCGGTTATCGCCATCGTCAGAGTGTCCTTTACAAGAATCCCGTGTTTAGCGGCCGGGCTTGCCCGGCGCGTTTCGTCCGGCCAAGCAGACGTGGTCGTAGCACCAAGCGTTGTGTATTTCACGATGGTGCGTCCAGACGCACCCTACTTCTCTCTCGCGGGCAACCCCAGCCGTGGATCGGACAGATCGAGCCGGTACATGATCTGGTTGTAGTCGTATCGCGGCGTCGGCTCCTTGGCGGCGGAAAACGTCTTCGTGTAGGTGCCCTCGAAGTAGATGATCCGACCGCCCTGCTGGTCGAACATCGGGTGGTGTTTGGGATTGTAGAAGCTGTAGTCGTCGTGCGTGACGATCTTCTTTGCCCGGGTCCCGGCAGCCGGCCAGGGACCGGTCAGGTCGTCGGCCTCGGCGTAATAGACCTCGCCCAGTTGCGACGGGCCGCCGCCGGTCTCCGTGAAGATCATCACCCAACGGTTGCGGTAGTCGTTGAAGTATACCGAGCCGCGGTGTGCCTTGATAGGGCGGTCCGTTTCACTGTCGCGGAAATTGCGGATCGCTTCCTCCGGGCGGATCGTTCCCTGTGAGATCAGCCGATCCTGCATCTTGCGGTCCATGGCCGGCACGCCGCGACGCCACGCATAGCGCAGCTTGCCGTCGGCATCGCGGTCGAGTTTCGGACGCTGCCGGGTCGAATCGGGCAGCAGCGGTGTATAGGCTTCGTACTGCGTCCAGTCCGACAGGGCCTCGGCAGTTGCCGGCACACGCTCGTGGGGAAATGGGTGGGCGAAGTAAACGTACGGCTGGCCGTCGCGGCCGGTGTGGACGATCGGGTGTGCGCCTTCAGGATGGATCGGCGCATCGAGCGGGAAAGTCTCGACCCCCACGAACTGCTTCGAGGCGTGGTCGAAGCGGACCAGCCCCCACTGGTAGACCTCCAGAAAGTTTCGGATTTTGACGTAATGGGCGAACATCTGCTCGCGCCCATCCGCATCGGGCAGCACGACGAGCGAACTGAGCCAGGTCGGTCCCTCGCCGGGCAGCCGGGCGGTCGGGCGTGCGAAACCGTCGTCGCCTTCGAAGTAACGCAGGTCGACGCCCACGCTCGGGTCGAGCCCTCCCTCGGCGGGCAACGTCGAGATCGCTCCCGGCACATGGAAATTGCCCAGCGGATACGAGGGGCGGTTCGTATCGCCCCAGAACCAATAGAGCCGGCCCCGATAGATCGCATTGATAACGCTGTCGGACCCAAGCACCCGGCCGTTGAGCACCGGCCGGGCCGTCGGCACCGGCTCGCCCAACCGCACGCTATCGCCATAGATGCCGGCCCCGGTGACTCGGTAGAGCCGCTCGGCCACGTTGATCCGCCGGAGTTTCACCAGGGCCGAACCGCCCGGCGTCGTCAAGAGTCGCACACCGCGGTTGCCGAACCCGTCGGCCGGATACTCGTAACCATGACTGCGGATGCTGAAGAAGACTTTTTCGTGCATCAAGCCCGGCTCGTCGAACGCCACGTATCCTTGGCTGTCGGTCAGATAACGGACTTGGTGGACGGTACGCAACTCGACCAAGGGCACGCCTCGCCCGGAGTGGGCATCGACGACGCGAATCGCGAAGGGGCGGCAATCGACCGGCCCGTTGGTCGGTCCGTCCGTCGGTTCGGCGGCCAGGATCGATGCCAACAGGAGTAGGGCCGCGTGCGTCACTGCTCGATACCCGAGTCCTCGAACAATCGGAAAATCTCGCCGTCGGTCGATAGGATCACGCGTGAATTCTCGCCCAACGAGTTCTCGAACACCTCCAGCCGGCGGAGAAACGTATAGAACTCCAGCGTCTCGGGCGGTTGGCCGTAGGCCAAGGCGGTCATCTTGATCACCTCGGCATCGGCCTCGCCGCGGATCGTTGCCGACTGTAGCTCCATTTCGCCCTCGATCTTATCGAGTTCGAAACGGGTTTTGCCGAGAATGATATTCTCTTCTTCGATGGCTTGCGATTTGAACAGGCTGGCAACCCGCAACCGTTCGCTGCGCATCCGTTCGTAGACCGCCTCCTTGACCGATTTGATATAGTTCACCCGTTTGATATGCACGACGGACAGTTCCATGCCGTAGCTATCTTTCAGCATCTCGCTAACCGCTTCGAGAATGTCCTTCTCGATCTGCTCTCGGCCCATACTGCCGTCTTCGAGAACGGCTGTCTCGATCACGTCTTGGGGTTTGGCGTCCTCTTCGAGAACGACTGTCTCGATCACGTCTTCATCGGTGGTCACCCCGTCGTCCCAAGCTCTGATACTATCGGCCAACTCGTCGCTTTCGTATTCGAGTTCCGCGTCCGAACTGCGAACGACGTCGATCAGGTTGTAGCGGGCAACCACGTCGAGCACGGTCGAATCGGCCAAGTCATCAAGGATCTTTTGCCCTCGCTGTTCGGTTCGTACGGCGCGAAAGAAGACTTCCGGATCGACGATCTTCCAGCGTCCCCACACGTCGATGAAGATGGTCTTCTTGTCGCGAGTTTTCACGCTCTTGGGAGCCCCGTCCCAAGGCAACAATCGTTTTTCCAGCAGATGGACTTCCTGGACGAACGGCACTTTGAACTTCAAGCCCGCGTCGACGACGTAGCGAACCGGCTTACCGAACTGCGTAACGACGGCCTGCTTGCCTTCCTCGACGACATACGTCGCGGTCGCCAGACAGATGACTACAAGGACGAGAACGAGACCGACAGTCGCCGGAATCCACGTTTTGATCGAGCGCTTTGTGCTGGAATGCATCATGGTTGAGTTCCTTTCAGGGCGGCTGCGGCCGGACCGTATCGAGCGGACGTGGATTGAGCAGGGACGGTTCGAGAAGACGTATTTCGAGCGGGGATGTCTCGATCGAGGTCCAACAAGGGAAGCGGTCCGCGGACCGACTTGCCGATGATCGTTTTTTGCCCCACGCCCGAGAGCACCTTCTCAACGGATTCCAGGTAGAGCCGAATTCGGGTCACCTCTTTCGCCTCCTGATACTCTTTCAGTTGGGCCTTGAAGGCACTGATCC
>JAZFUB010000104.1:0-4633 GCA_036447015.1 Thermoguttaceae bacterium
ATCCCGTCTTGCGACGGGCGGTCAAGGATCTCGGGCTGACGATTCTGATTCTGGCGGCGTCCCAGGTCACGGTGGCCGTTGATCGCCTGTTTGCCACGTTGTTGGGAGAAGGCGAGGTCTCTTCGTTGAGTTTGGGATTCGTGCTCATCGGGCTCGTTCCCTTTCTGGTCGCGGCCCCGGTCTACAAAGTGATGTATCCCGAATTGATCCGTCTGGTCGCCGCAAACCGCCACGAGGCGCTCCGCAAGTGTCTTTCCGGCAACCTGCTGCTGGTTGCCTTCCTGACCTTCCCCGTCGCCGCCGGTCTGGCCATCTTCTCCGGGACGATTACCGAACTCGTATTTCTCTATGGGCGGTTCAGCGAGACGGCCGCTTCGCAAACGGCCGAGGTGATCTTCTACCTTGCCCTGGGACTGCCTGCCGGCGTAGGCGTTATTCTCGTCTTCTATTACTTTCTGCTCACAAGACAGGCGATGCTGCTGCTGAAGGTGTTGGCGGTCGCTATCCTTGCCAATACGCTGCTCGACTGGGTGCTGATGTCGCTGATGGGGATCGGGGGGATCGCGCTGACCAGCTCCTTGATCGCCCTGATACGCACCTGGGCATTGACGCTGTTGGCCGCTCGAATGCTCGGAGGCCCGATTTTTGCCGGCCTGGGCGTTCCCGTCGGAAAACTCCTCGCTGCCACCTTGCTTGCCGGGTTGACCATGTACGGCACGGCCAGACTGTTCGACCGGGTCGTCATTGCCGGAACCGCCGCACAGATCGGCATCCTTGCCACCGCGGTCGCTCTCGGTGCAACGGTCTATCTCGCCGCAAATCACATGTTGCGGAATGAGCAACTCCGGCAACTGCTCGTTCGCATCAGGCAGCCGGAGGCCGCAGCGTGAAGACTCGAACTTTCGCAACTTCGCAGGCCACGCGTACTCTGCCAACCAACCGGAGGCATCGCGGCCAATGATCGGTTCGGTGACTGGACTAATCCGACGCGGTACCAAGGCAGCCTTGGTCGCCGGGCTCTATGCGCTGGGCCATGGCTGCCGAATCGGCGGCGTGCCGATCTTCTGCTACCACTCGATCGACGATTCCGGTTCGCTCTTGTCCGTCTCGCCTTCGATGTTTCGGCGACAGATGGCCTACTTGAAGGAGCGTGGATACCGGACGATGGCGCTGGGCCGTTTGTGTCAGGACCTCGAAGACAACCGGCCGTTGCCACGCAAAACGGTCGTACTGACCTTCGACGACGGCTACCGAAACAACTACGAACAGGTGATGCCCATCCTGCAGGAGTTCGGCTTCACCGGCACGGTGTTCGTCGTTACGGGCCACGTCGGCGGCCGCATGGACTGGAACAAGACGCCCGGCGTGCCCGACCTTCAGATGGCCTCTTGGGAGGAACTCCGCGCGATGGCCGACGCCGGATTGGATATCCAGGCCCACACCAAGACACACCCGAACTTATGCCGACTGACACCCGAAGCGGCGAGAGAAGAGATCGGCGATTCGAAGGAAGAACTCGAAAACCGGCTCGGCAAGCCGGTCACTCTGTTTGCCTACCCTTATGGCGAGCACAACTCCCGGATCGAGCAAATCGTCGAACGACTGGGATTTCTCGGCGCCGTGACCGCCATCGTCGGACGGACACACCCGGGCGACGGCCCGCAGCAACTCAAACGCGTCAACGTGACCGAAATTTCCCGCGTTGGCGATGCCACGCGGATGCTGTTCTTCAAGTGCTGTGCCATGGGGACGTCGTCGTGGTATTCCGGCATGAAGCAATGGCTGCCGATGCTGGTGCGTCCGCATCGACCGTGGGAAAACGCGGCGACCGAGGGGGCCGGCGATGCCAAGTAAGACCGCGAACCCCGTCAAAACCGAGTCGGCAGCGAACGCGTCGCGGCCACTGCGCGTGATGCACGTGTTCGGCGGCCGCGTGCGAAGCGGCGTGGAAACGTCCATCCTGACACTGGCCGGCGGGCAACGGGAAGATGGAGACGAGGTGATTTTGACGCCGCTGGGCAACGGTTCCTTCACCACCGAAGCTCGGGATCTCGGATTCACCGTGGAACCGCTCGACAAGCGGCGCCGCTACGATCTGCTGAGCATTCCCCGCTTGGCTCGCCTGATCCGGCGGCGTCGAATCGACATCGTCCACTCGCACGCGATCAACGGGGCGTTCTATGCCTGCCCGGCCGGTCGGCTGGCCGGCGTTCGCGCCCAGGTATCCCATTTTCGCGGCGACACGGCGGCAACCCTCGAAGACGTCTATCGCAACGAGCTGCCGCGGCGCATGGCACTCAAGTATCACCTTTGGCTCACCCGTTGGTGTCGGCGTTTGATTACCGTCAACCCGGTGCTCCGCGACGACCTGATCCGCGACGGCATCCCGCCGGACAAGATCGTTTTCATTCCCAACGCGACGGACGCCGATGCCTGTCTGGGGGCCAAGGAAGACGTCGACGTGGTTCGAGCCGAACTGGAGTTGCCCCCGGAAGCCCGGGTCGTCGTCGCGATCGGTCGACTGGCACCGGTGAAAAATCTGCCGATGCTCCTCGAAGCTGTAAAGCGGCTGATCGAACACGACCGAAACCTGCGGCTGGTCCTCGTCGGCGACGGACCGGACCAGCAGATGCTTCAAGAGATGGCTCGTCGGCTGGGGATTTCCGGGAATGTCCGCTTCACCGGCTGGCGAGACGACACGGCTCGGATCATCGCGGCCGCCGACCTCTACGCCTTGACGTCCACGACCGAAGGGATGCCGAACTCGGTCATGGAAGCCATGGCCCTGGCCGTCCCCGTCGTCGCCACGGACGTCGGCGGAATGAAAGAACTCGTCCACCATGAGCAGACGGGGCTGCTTGTCGCCTCGGGTGACGCCGACCAATTGGCCGAGTCGATCCGGTCGCTGTTGAGCGACAAAGATCGGGCACGCAGGCTCGGCGAAGCGGGCCGGACGCTGGTGCGGCAAGAGTTTACCGCATCGGCGCTCGTGCAGCGCGTGCGGCAAGTCTACCTGGAAGCGTTGGGCCGTTCGCAACCGCACCAAGGAAAGACCAGTGAGTGAAACACCGTTCTTCTTCGACCACGACGGAACTCCGCTGTTCGGCGTATTGTACGAACCGAACAGCGACCCGAACGACAGTGCCGCCGAACCGCGCGACCGAGCCATTGCGTTCTGTCCCGCATTTGCCGAGGAGGCCGCCATTGCGCAGAGAGTCTGCGTCGAGTTCGCTCGGTCGCTCGCCGGACGTGGGTATCACGTGCTGCGTTTCGACTATCGCGGCACCGGCGACAGCGGCGGCGATTTCGAGAACGCGACGCTCGAGAGCCGCATGTCCGACATCCGAGCCGCCGTGGAACTCCTCCGCACCCGCTACGCGATGCCCGTCGGACTGTTCGGGCTCCGTCTGGGGGCAACGCTGGCCGCGCTGGTTGCCGCCGCCGACCCGGAAATCGAATCCCTGCTTCTTTGGGAGCCGGTCACACACCTGAAGAACCACCTGAAGAACTTCTTGCGCATGCAGGTCGTGACCCAAAACGCGCTGGCCGGAAAGGTCGCCGAAACGCAGAAGAGTCTGCTCGATCGCCTTGATAACGGTCAGACTGTCGATATACTGGGTTATCCGCTCACGCCGGCGTGCAGCCGGGAGTTCACAGGTCGGGACGTCCTGGCCGAGATCGGTGGAAGCCACGGCCCGACGTTGATCGCGGCAATCGGCCGGCAACAGCGGCAGCGGAGAGATTTGCGGCGCATGGTCGAAGCCTATGAAAGCCGCGGGAGTCGCGTCGATTTCATCCACGCACAGGAGCAGTCGTTCTGGATCGACCCGGCCGATCCATGGCGCGAGATGGGCTTCTGGCATGGTCACGAAGAGTTGTTTCGCCTCAGCGCCGATTGGCTGGATCGAATCGGTACGGACAAATGATCTTGATGAACCAACCAACCACACCCGTCGAACAAGTCGTACAGTTCTCCTGCGCCGGGCAGCCCGTGTTCGGCATCAAGCACACGCCGCCCGGTGCGGTGGCGAAGCAACCGAAGACCGGTGTGATTTTCATCAACGCGGGCGTTCGCAGCCGACGCGGTCCAAAACGTCTTTACGTTCGATTTGCCCGGCGGTTATCTCAGGCCGGCTACCACGTGCTACGTTTCGATCTGCCGGGTATCGGCGACAGCCCGGGCGAACTGAAAGACGTTTCGGCCTACAAGAAGAAGTTTCTCGATTGCACCGACAGCACGGTCAGCGCCATCGACTATTTCAAGAAAGTCGACGGTGTGGAACGGATCGCCGTCGTCGGCCTCTGCGGAGGGGCCTACAGCGCGTTGGCGGCCAGCGCCGTCGAACGCCGTATCGACTGGCTCGTGCTCACGTCGCTGCCCGTCCAGGACCTCAGCGATATGTCCGAGAAGGCGATGTCCGACATCAACACCCATTCGTATTTCAGCAAGATTTTCGCCTGGCGGGCATGGTACAAGTTTCTCACCGGCAAGAGCCACTACGTTTGGATGCTGCGGGCCGCGGCCCGGCTGTTGACGGGCAGATACCGGCGTCCGGAACTGGACCCGGCACTTTGGGCCGCGACGGCCGAACTGTTCGCAACGGGACGAAAGGCCCTATTCCTCTACGGCGAC
>JAZFUB010000105.1:0-2383 GCA_036447015.1 Thermoguttaceae bacterium
ACTTCAATGATTTGGACGTTTACGATCCGGATAACTTGACCGTGGTAAAGAAGATTTCGTTGGACGAGAAGATCGCTTTCTGGAACCGTGTCTTCGACTACGCGGAAGCTCGCGGTATCGAGATCCACATCTTTCACTGGAACATCTACACCTTCGGCGCGAAAGGAAAGCATGGAGTCGATGACCTGCCGGATAATCCGAAGACGACCGAATACATGCGCTACTGCATCGGGCAATTCCTCAAAACCTATCCCCAAGTCGACGGCATTGGAGTGACGGCCGGCGAGCACGTCGATCGCGATCGGGTCAAAAGCGTCGGCGGGATCGAGCAATGGTTGTGGCAGACCTACGGCCGGGGAGTCATGGACGCGAAAGCGGAGAATCCCGAGCGCGAGATCCGATTCATCTTTCGGCAACACCAGGCCAACCTTGGCAAAATCGCCGCGGCGTTCAGCGATTTCGACGGACCGTTCAACACGGGGCACAAGTACGCCCGGGCCCGAATCTATTCCACCACGACGTCACCCTATCTCGATATGGAGTACCGAGCGGATCTCGAGCAGAACCGGGTGCCCTGCTGGCTGAATCTCCGTAACGACGACGTCTTCGTGCACCGTTGGGGAGATGCCGATTACGTCCGCGAGTTTCTCCAAAACATTCCCCGCGATCTCATGCGATTCGAGGCCGGATTCTACATGGGTCCCGACGGTTACGTCTGGGGACGCGAGTTCATCAGCAAGGATCCGGCCCTTTCCGGCGAGTTGGAGGTTCGCAAACATTGGTACCGTTTCATGCTCTGGGGCCGATTGGGTTACGACCTGACCCTGACGCGGGAGTATTTCGAAGGACGTCTAAAGAGCCATTTCCCGGAGGTTCCCTCGGCGCTGCTTTACGATACCTGGGCGGCCGCATCGCAAATTGTGCCCCAGGTGAATCACTTCTTCTTCCGGGTGAACGACCTTCAGTTCTCACCGGAGAACTGCTCGGACGTCCGTGGATTCCTCACGGTCGATGCGTTCTTCCAACATCCGCCGCTGGTGGGCTCGGGAATTCTTTCGGTGCAGCAATACGCGTCGGCCATCATCAAGGGCGAACCGATCGACGGCATTTCGCCCATGGAAGTTGCCGACCGGCTGGACCGAATGGCCGAAAAGGCCCTGGCGGGTGTCGAGTCGATGCGAGAATCCTCCAAGGCGGGCAAGGAACTGACCGCCACGTTGACCGACATGCAGTCGATGGCCTATCTGGGACGTTACTATGCCGCCAAGATCCGTGGCGCCGCCGAACTGGCCGTTTTTCGGGCCGATGCCGGCCGAAAGGAACATCACGTGCTCGCCGTCCGTCACCTGACTGATGCCGTCAAACAGTGGCAGAGTTACGCGCGGCTGGCAACCAGCCAGTATCGCCCGCAACTCTTCTCTCGTACCAACTATATGGACTGGGCGGCTCTACTCGAAGATGTCAAGCAGGAGGTTGAAACGGTTCGCGGCGCCGGACGCTGAGACAAGAACGTCTACGACCGACTTTTTTCTTTCTTCCACTTGATGAATTTGCGCTCCCATTTCCACTTTGTTCACTCGTCGTCGACCGACTGAAGCCGCCGCCGGTACATATCATAACCTATCTTACGCACGGCCGCGATCGTTTCTTCGTAAGGCGTGTCGCAAATGTCGAGCAATCCGATCTGATAGTTCTCGCCGTCGCCCCGGCCGGTGGTGGCCTGCTCGCCGAATTGGAACCAGTGCGTGCCGACGATCAACCGGTTGTCCAGCGCCCCGGTCACATAGCTCTCGTACGCCTCGGCCCGTTTCTGTTGGTTCTCGACCGGCCGCAAGCCCGTGTGAAACATCCCCCGGTCGAGCGCACCGAAATGGAACTCGCCGATCACCACGGGTTTGTCGACGCCCTCGGGCAGCCGGAAGTCGGCCACGCTGTAGGCATAGCGGTTGACGCTCACGACGTCGCAATACTTGGCCGCCGCACGAACGGCCCGATCGTTGACCCAAGCGAACCGGCAGCCCAGGTAGAGTCCTTCCGCGTCGACCTGCTTGACAGCCTCGCGGCAACTCTTGAAGTATTGCTCGGCCGTCTTCGTGTAGAAGGCAACCAAATCGTCGTGGGCTCTCTTCGTGTCCGGCACGGCCGTACTCTGCCGCAAGGCATCCCACGAGGCGTGTTCGGTCGCCCAAGCCTCGTTGAGCCGCTCGATCGTTTCGTATTTCTTCTTCAGGTCGTCGAGAAACACACGCTTGGCCGCCTGATCGGGCGGCGAGGCCAAGGCGGCGGCCGCCAGCGACGTTTCGTTGCCCCAGCTCAACTCGTTGCCGATGAAGTAACCGATGCACCACGGGTCGCCGGCCGCTTTGCCCTTCTCGGCCGCCAA
>JAZFUB010000106.1:0-7416 GCA_036447015.1 Thermoguttaceae bacterium
TCCTCGTGACTTGCCTAAAACAACGCGGAGGATCGTCTCTTCTACCTCATTCCGCAACCGCAATCCACTCACTCGACATAACCCCAAACCCTAACAGACGTTAAGTATGCTAGCATCGCTCAAAGTGGCGCTGTCCTACTATACTCCGAGAAGAAAGCCAAGGAGAAGCTCGACTACATGCACTTGAACCCGGTTCGAGCAAACTTGGTGCAGCAAGCCTGCGATTGGCAATGGAGTTCGGCCCGGCACTTCGAACAGGGCAAGTCGGTGGGCGTGCCGCTGGGATGGGTCTTTTGAAGTCCTGAGATCCTCCTGTTGCTGCGCAACACCGACGATTTTGCGAACAAGTCGAAAAAGTGGCATAGCCGTCTCCGCAAAATCATCGGTGCCACCCGCGTACCCGGCGGCCCCATTTGACAGCCGGGGGCGATTGGCGTATAATTCAACTTGAACATCAAGTTGAATTCCGGAGGGCCGCCCGATGAAAACCGTCTCGATGCTCGATTTCCGTAATCGGGCCGAACAGATCATCGCCCAGGTGCAAAAGGGGCAGGAGATGGTCCTGACCTACCGCGGCAAGCCCGTGTTGCGGCTTCAGCCGATGCGCGACGAAGAAATTGCCGAAGACGATCCCTTCTATGCCTTGGACCGGCACGCCGACGCGGAAGGCGAGTCGTTGACGAATCGGCAGATGGACAAGACGATCTATGACGCCTGACGTGTTTGTCGATACGAGCGGGTTCTATTCGTTGCTGGTGCGGGGTGACGACCGGCACCGGCAGGCCAGTCGGATCTTGCGCGAGGCTGGGCAACATAAAGTCCGTTTCATAACCACCGACTACGTGCTCGACGAGACGGCCACGCTGCTGAAGGCTCGCAGCCACGGCCATCTCGTACCGGTGCTGCTGGAAACCGTGTTTGCGTCGGCAGCCTGTACCGTGTGTTGGACCGACGAGGAGCGGTTTCGGGTGACGTGCGATTTCTTTCTGAAACACGAGGACCAGGCATGGTCGTTCACGGATTGTCTGAGCTTTCTGGTAATGAAGGATCGGCAGTTGCGCGACTCGCTCACGAAAGACGCCCATTTCCACGAAGCCGGCTTTCAGCCGCTATTGGTGCCAACTGAGTAGCTTAGGCTGCTGACCCTCATGGAAAGACACAGTACGATGAGATACCGATTCGCTGGCTACCTGCTCCGGTCGTTGTTTCTACTTGTCGTGGCTTGCGGACCGGTTCAGGCCGATTTCCATGTCTCGCCGTCGGGCGATGATGCGAATCCCGGTACCGAGGATCGACCGTTGCGCTCGATCCGGCAGGCTCGCGATGCGGTGCGCCGGCAACTTGCACGGGAGGGTTCACCCGCGCGACCGCTTACGGTTTGGTTGGCCGGCGGCACTTATCGTTTGGATGAAACGCTCGAATTGACCGGCAAGGACTCGGGCAGCAAGGCCGGGCCGATTGTTTATCGGGCCGTCGCCGGGCAGGAAGTGCGGTTGATCGGTGGTCGGCGAATTCCGTCCGAGCGTTTCGAAGGCGTTCGCGACGCATCGATCCTCGACCGACTCGACGTCGCCGCCCGTGGCAAGGTCGTTCAAGTAGAACTGAAACCGCTGGGTGTGAAGGATCTGGGCCAAGTGGCTCCCGGTGGCCGGCGGGCCGAGGTCTTCTTCAACGACAAGCCGCTGACACTGGCCCGATGGCCCAACGACGGTTTTGCCACGATCGTCGATGTGGTCGGTGACGAGCCGATGACGGTCCACGGACTTGCGGGCAACCGGATCGGCAAGTTCACGTACGACGGCGATCGGCCCGGCCGCTGGACCGAGGAGAAGGACATCTGGCTCCATGGCTATTGGTTCTGGGACTGGGCCGATCAATACCAAAAGATCGAGTCGATCGACACCGGGACGCAGACGATCACGCTGGCGCCGCCGCATCACGGCTACGGTTATCGCAAAGGCATGCGGTACTACGCGGTCAACCTGCTGGCCGAACTCGACGAGCGGGGCGAATGGTATCTCGATCGCGAGTCGGGCACTCTCTACCTCTGGCCGCCGGAGCCGATCGAAGGAGCAAACATCGTCGTCTCGATTCTGGAGAGCCCGTTGATCACGCTCGACGGTGCCTCGCATATCGTGCTACGTGGTTTGACATTGGAGGCCACTCGCGGCACCGGTGTGCAGGTCACCGACGGTGAGAACACGCTGATCGCCGGTTGCACGATCCGCAATACGGGCGGCGGCGCGGTCGTCATTCGCGGCGGCACAAATCATCGCGTCGTCGGGTGCGATATCTATCAGACGGGCACGGCCGGGATCAGCATTTCGGCCGGCGACCGTCGCACGCTCTCGCCGGCCGGTCACCTTGCGCTGAACAATCACATCCACCACTTTGCCCGACTGAAACGGACCTATGCCGCCGCCATTCATCTCGGCGGTGTGGGTAACCGGGCAGCCCATAACCTGATCCACGACGCACCGCACATGGCCATCGGGTTCGGCGGCAACGAAAACGTCATGGAACTGAACGAGATCCACGACGTCTGCCAGGAGACGGGCGACGTGGGTGTCTTCTACACGGGCCGCGACTGGACCGTCCGCGGAAACGTGATCCGGCACAACTTCATCCACCACGTCAGCGGGCCGGGCCTGCACGGTGCACAGGGCGTCTATCTCGACGACTGTGCCAGCGGAACGGTTGTGGTCGGCAACGTGATCTACAAAACGGCCCGGGCCATGCTGATCGGCGGCGGGCGCGATAACCGGATCGAGAACAACCTGATCCTCGGCTGCAAGGAGTCGATCCGGTTCGACAACCGCGGGCTGAACTGGATGAGCTACCACGTCGAGCCCGACGGCATCATGCCCAAGCGGCTGCTGGC
The DNA here is from genome assembly GCA_036447015.1 of Thermoguttaceae bacterium. Classification (GTDB taxonomy): domain Bacteria; phylum Planctomycetota; class Planctomycetia; order Pirellulales; family Thermoguttaceae; genus JAZFUB01. The sequence goes on from JAZFUB010000106.1 coordinate 2,882, forward strand.
AATGCCCTACAGGCAACCGCCCTGGTCGGACCGCTATCCGCAGTTGCCGGGTCTGCTCGACGACCAGCCGGGCGCACCGAAAGGCAACATCGTCCGCCGTAACGTGCTGCACGAAAGCGGTCCGATGCGACTGGCCGACGAGGTCGTCGAGTTCGGCACGGTCACCGACAACCCGACAATCGAGGAAGACCCGGGGTTTCGCGACGCCGCCGAAATGGATTTCCGGCTCCGAGACGATGCGGTCCTGCTGAAGAAGCTACCCGAGTTCCAGAGAATTCCGTTCGAGAAGATCGGGCTCCTTCAGGACGAATACCGCCCGAAACCTGCGAACGAGGAATAGACGGGCCCACTACCCCGCCTCATTGACGAATCCCCGGACGGTCTCTACACTTGACGGATTAAGCTGGCTTGCTGTCCACCCACTCTGGGGACGGTGTTTCTCTGGGGAAGGGGTTTCCGAAGTCTGCAACCGAGGCGAGAAGAATGGCTGACGCGACCAAGAACATCGAACAACTTTCGATCAACACGATCCGAACCCTCTCGGCCGACGCCGTGCAGGCGGCCAGCAGTGGTCACCCGGGCACGCCGATGGCCTTGGCCCCGGTCGCCTATGTGCTCTACAACGAGGTGATGCGATACGACCCGGCCCAGCCGGATTGGCCTGCGCGCGATCGGTTCGTGCTCTCCTGTGGACATGCCTCGATGTTGTTGTACTCGATGCTGCATCTGACCGGCGTGAAGCAACTCGACGCCCAGGGCCACCCGACCGACGAACCGGCCGTGCCGCTGGGGGCGATCCGCCAGTTCCGCCAGTTCGAGAGCCGATGCCCGGGCCATCCCGAACATGGCCACACCAGCGGCGTCGAGACGACGACCGGACCGCTCGGGCAAGGGCTCGGCAACAGCGTCGGCATGGCCATAGCCGCCCGATGGTTGGGCGCCAACTACAATCGGCCCGGTTTCGATCTGTTCGACTCGAACACCTACGCGTTGTGCAGCGACGGCGACATGATGGAGGGCGTCAGCAGCGAGGCCGCCTCGTTGGCCGGGCATCTGAAACTCTCGAACCTCTGCTGGATCTACGACGACAACCGGATCACGATCGAAGGCGCCACGTCGCTGGCGTTCAGCGAAGACGTGGCTGCCCGATTTGCCGGCTACGGCTGGAACGTCGTAAGAGTGGCCGACGTGAACGATCTGGACGCCTTGCGCGAGGCGATCAAAACGTTCCAAGCGACCGACGATCGGCCGACGATCGTGATCGTCCGCAGCGTGATCGCTTGGGGTGCCCCCAACGCGGCCGACACGCACGGCGCCCATGGTGCTCCGCTCGGGGAAGACGAGATCCGCGCGACCAAGGCCGTTTACGGTTGGCCCGAGGACGCGCACTTCCTGGTGCCCGACGAAGTCTTGGCCCATTTCGCCCAGGGCATCGGCCGGCGCGGCCCGGAGGCATCGGCCGCCTGGGAGGCGAAGTTCACCGAATACAAGACACAGCACCCCGAGGCGGCTGGGGAGATCGAGTCGATCCGCCGCGGCGAACTGCCCGAGGGCTGGGACGCCGATCTGCAAGCGTTTCCAGCCGACGCGAAAGGCATGGCCAGCCGTGCGTCTTCCGGCAAGGTGTTGAACCAGTTGGCGAAGAACGTGCCGTGGATGCTCGGCGGCTCGGCCGACCTGGCCCCGTCGAACAAGTCGAATCTGACGTTCGACGGCGCGGGCGAGTTCTCGGCCGACGACTATGCCGGTCGCAACATGCACTTCGGCATCCGCGAGCACGCGATGGGGGCGATCTGCACCGGGATGGTTCTGTCGGGCTTGCGAGCGTATGGGGCCACCTTCTTCGTGTTCACCGACTACATGCGCCCCTCGATGCGGCTGGCTGCCTTGATGCGGTTGCCCGTCTTCTACATCTTCACGCACGACTCGATCGGCGTGGGCGAAGACGGTCCGACGCATCAGCCGATCGAACATCTGGCCGCGTTGCGTTCGATTCCCAACATGGCGGTCCTGCGACCGGCCGACGCCAACGAAGTGGTCGAGGCCTACAAGACGGTCGCCCAAATGAAAGACCATCCGGCTGCACTGGTGCTGACGCGACAGAACCTCCCGACGTTGTGCCGCGACAAATACGCGCCGGCGTCCGGCGCCCAGAAGGGTGGCTATGTGCTGGCCGACGCGGCCGACGGCAACCCCGATGTGATCCTCATCGCGACCGGCTCCGAAGTCTCGCTTTGCGTCGAGGCCTACGAGCAACTCACGGCCGAGGGCGTCAAGGCTCGCGTGGTAAGCATGCCGTGTTGGGAACTGTTCGACGCCCAGGGGGCCGAGTATCGCGACGCCGTGCTACCGCCGGACGTGACCAAGCGGGTCGGTGTCGAGATGGGCGTGAAGCAGGGCTGGGAACGCTACATCGGCCGCGGCGGGCGGTTCATCGGGATGTGCGGTTTCGGCGCCTCGGCCCCGGCCGGCATCTTGGCGAAACATTTCGGATTCACCAGCGAAAACGTCGTGGCCGCGGCGAAAGAACTGCTGGCGAAGTAACGACTCAAGTTCGGCGGCGACATCGATCGTTCAACCGAGGTCGTAGTCTTCTTCCTCGTAGCTTTGCAACGCCAGGATCGCATCGATCGCTTCGTCGTAGTCGGGATACGGACCCGGGTCAATGAGCGATCCGCCCTGTTTTTCCGCCGCTTCCTCCGGACTGATCCCCGGTTCCAATTCGGCCACGGCCAATCCTGCATCGGTCTCGATAATCTCAAAGAGCGACATGATAATCCTCCTCGAAAACAGATCGTGGAATAGGAGCGAACCGAGGCTCCTCTCCCCATCTTTATTCTAGGTCGGCACGGCGGCGAAGGGCGTCCCACTTTCGAGGGAGTTCGCGAGAATTGGAGATGCGTGAATACTCTCAGCGAATCGACTCGTCGGGCAGTTCGCTCTTGACGCCTTCGTCGATCGGCATTTTGTCGGGCAAGGCCCCCGTCTGCCGCATCAACCGCTGGAGTTCGGCCCGTAGCTCGGTAACTTTTTCGGCATGGGCCGGATCCTCGATGAGGTTCTTCGTCTCGCCCGGGTCGTCCTCGAGATTGTACAGTTCCCCCAGATGCCGGTCCGGCGAACCGTCGCCATGGGGATAATGGACGTATTTCCACTCGTCGGTTCGCACGCCACGCACGTTCGGCGTGTAGGGGAATTGCTTCTCGTAGTTGTATTCGTAGTACCACGAGGTGCGCCACGAGTTGCGCCGCGTTGCCGACTTGTCGCCGAGCAGGGATTTGAACGACCGGCCGTGGATATTCGCAATCGGTTCGGCGCCGCAGATGTCGAGCACGCTGGGCGCCAGGTCGATGTTCAGCACCATCTGCGGAATGACCGTTCCCGGGCGGATCAGCTTCGGATACCTCGCCAACAACGGCACGCGGATGCTCGGTTCGTGCATCGTGCGTTTGTCGGTCATGCCGTGTTCGCCCAGGAACATGCCGTTGTCGCCGGCGTAAACGATCAGCGTGTTGTCGAGTTGTCCCAGCCGTTGTAGCGTTTTGTAGATTCGGCCCGTGCTGTCGTCGATCGAGCGGATCGTGGCCGTATAGGCGCGGACGAACGCGGCGAACTCCTTGACGCTTTCGGGGCTCGTGTCGGGGAACTTCTCGCGGAACCCGTAGATCGGGCCGTAAATGCCGTGCCAGGTGGCGATCCGCTGCTCGACCCATTTCGGCTTGCCTTGAAGTGCAAACGCCGTGTCGGGATACTTGATCTCGATGTCGTCATAGATATGGGCGTATTGTTTCTCCGGCGTGAACGGCGTATGCGGTGCCTTGTGGCCGAGGATCAACAGGAACGGCTTCTCGTGTTTTCGGGCAAGCCAATCGACGGCCATGTCGGTCACTCGATGCGTGTAGTAGCCCTCCTTGACCATCCGCCGGCCGTTGACGTTGAACGTCGTGTCGTAGTATTTGCCTTGCCCCTTGTGGGTGACCCAATAGTCGAAGCCCGGCCGGGGCTCGTCGCTTTGCTCGCCCATGTGCCACTTGCCGATGTAGGCCGTCTCGTAGCCGGCCTTTTGCAGTTGCCGCGGAAAACTGGGCAGGTCCTTCGGATAGTCGGTGAAGTTGTTCACCACGCCGTGCGAATGGGCGTAGAGTCCCGAGAGAAACGACGCTCGGCTGGGCGAACAGAGCGACGTCGTGACGAACATGTTGGCGAATCGGGCCCCTTCGGCGGCGATCCGGTCCAGATGCGGTGTCTTCAGAAACGGATGCCCCTCGCAGCCCAACTCGTCCCAGCGCTGGTCGTCGCTGAGGATGAAAACGACGTTAGGTCGCTCCTTGGCCATCGCCGTCGAGACAACGGCCAAGACGAGCAGAACGGCTGCCAGAGTGCGATCGATACGCATGGTGTTTCCCTCGTGTTCACGTTGGGTTGAATTTCAGACATCCGAGAAACCGCCATTCTACGGCTCACCAGCGGTCTCCGCAAGCAGATGCGGCAGCCGGAACTTGCGGTTCGCTGCGCCATCGTCGTTTATCGGCCGG
>JAZFUB010000107.1:0-2147 GCA_036447015.1 Thermoguttaceae bacterium
CCGATTGCCGCCTGATTTTGACGTGAACCTGAGTGAAGTTTTTCGGCGGCTCGGCGGGCAATCGGAAAACTGTCTTGCCGTCGGACTGAGAACGTGAAGCGGACGCAGAGCTTTGATCTGTCGTGCAACCGCCAGGGGCCGTGGGCGCGTTGTCGCATGGCTTCATGGGAAGTACAATCCTCTTGTTGCTTTGCCACCCGTGCTCTTGTGACCATCAACAACCCTCGCAAGGGAACCGCGATGGCCCGTTTCGCCGTTCTTCGACACGATGCGCCCGGTGGATTGCATTTCGATCTGTTGCTCGAAATGGGCTCGGTGCTCAAGACATGGGCCTTGCCGCAACCGCCCGGGCCGGTTGAGATGACGTGCGAAGCGTTGTCCGACCATCGGCCGGTCTACCTGGGCTACGAAGGGCCCGTTTCCGGCGATCGGGGTTCGGTCGATCGATGGGACGGGGGGACCTGCGAAGTTCTGCACCAAAGCGATCGGGAGTTGGTCGTCCGACTGGCCGGTGAGAAACTTGTCGGTCGGGCCGTTCTCGAAAGGATGGGCGAAGATCCCCGGCAATGGCGGATTACCTACACGGCCGAGTGATCGGGTCGGTCGACGGTCAACGCTCGCGTCGCGACGTGGTTCCCGCGATGTAGATCTTGCCGTCGCTCAGCCTAAGTGTGTCGATCTGCACCCGCCGGTCGTCTTCGTCGTCGGGTGGGGGGATCGTAATGGTCGCGACCGGATCCCCCTCTTCGTCATGCCACTTCAGTTGCACGTCCATTCGGTCGGCCGCCTTCGTGACCCGATCCAACAGGCCGGCCAACGGCACCGGCAGCAGCCCTGCCCGGGCACCTCGAATCCGAATCGCCAGGCAGTTCGGCTCGGACAGATACGGTTCGAGGGTCAGCGTCAACACGCTCGTCGTTGCGCGTTGGCGAAAGCGACAGGCCACGGTCAGTGTGTCCGGTTCGATGGCCACGCGAGGATCGCGAAACGTCTCGGGCAAGGCGTCGGGGTGGTTCTCGACGAGATCGACGGCCAGCCACCCGTTGATTTGCTCGGCCGTAACGAGCATCTCCCATCGACCCTCTCGGCGGACGTCGTTGACAAGCGCGGTCGACCGCTGGAGCATTTCATCGCTGGCCCGACGCTGTTCGACCGGATCGACGGCCACGACTTCCGCGTAGAACGAGGGCACCTGCTGCGAGGCCCAATAGAGGATCGAGAGCCCGGCCGCCGCGACCAGCAGCAGGACGCCGCCGAGGATTGCCGCACGGCGGAACTTTTTCTGCACGAGAAGCCCCCCTACTGTTAGGGTGATTCGGCAGCCAAGCGGGTCAAACGGTTCCTTACGTGTCGCCCGTTCCAGTTTCCTGAATCACCGCTCCGTGGATTGTCAGCACTAGGTGACGCCCCGAGGCGTGGTTGCGATGTTCGCAGAGACAGATTCCCTGCCAGGTCCCCAAACACAATCGGCCATTGCGGATCGGTATGGTCAGAGAACTATCCGAAAGCGATGACTTGACGTGCGCAGGCATGTCGTCGGACCCCTCGCACGTATGGAGGTAGGAGAAGTCCTTTGGGGCCAAAGCGTCCATCACGCGGTCCAGATCGACCAGTACGTCCGGATCCGCATTCTCGTTGATCGACAGCGAAGCGGACGTGTGCTGGATGAAGACATGCATCAGCCCGATCTCGATCTGGGCTAGTTGGGGCATGGCCTCGACGATCAATCGGGTGATCGGATGCCACCCTTTGCGGAAACTTGGCAGTCGAATCTCGCGTTGAAACCAGCTCACAGGGACCTCCGGACGGCTAGGAAGATGTCGAAGCCGCCTATTTTACGTAGTTGCGCAACTTTTTGAAGTCACCGGGACAGGAATTTTTGTTATTTTTGGACCGGAATCTATTGAAAAGGGCCGTTTTTTCAGCCAGACTCTTGACCTGCTCGTCGTTTCTGGAATAATAGATAAAACGTGATCGGAAGCGCCAGCTATCCCTGCCCTGTTCGGACTAGAGTTTCCCACCGCGTCCGACTTTGGCGCTGCGACCGTCTGCCCCGGCCGCCTGTTCAGGCGTCGTCCCTTGTGGCGATTCATCGTCGGGCATACTTGTACGTATTGGTTTTCGAGTCATTTTGTTGTGGAGTTGTG
>JAZFUB010000108.1:0-5283 GCA_036447015.1 Thermoguttaceae bacterium
CATATTGCCCTCGTCTTCCAGTCGAGCCAATTCGCGCCGCTTCTTGTTGTTGAGATAATTGGCGACGGCGTCGGCCACGGTGACCGTAACCTTGGCGATTTTGTCGCGCTGAGCGGCCAGGATCAACAGGCGGACCACTTCGATCGCCATACTCTCGGGCGTTTTGACAACTGCCGTCCCCCGACAGTAGGGGCAGTCGGCGAAAACGCTCCGTTTCAGGCTGGGGCGAATCCGTTGCCGGGTCATTTCCACGAGCCCGAACGGACTGGTCCGCAGGATCTTCGTTCGTGCCCGATCGCGTCGAACCGCGTCGCGCAGCGACCGCTCGACCCCTCGGCGATGCCTTTCCTTGCGCATATCGATGAAATCGTTGACCACCACGCCGCCCAGGTCACGCAGTCGGATCTGTCGGGCGATTTCCTTGGCGGCCATCAGATTGATCTGATAGGCGGTCTCTTCGGCCGAATCGTCGGCTCGAAAACTACCGCTGTTGACATCGATGGCCACCAGGGCCTCGGTCTGGTCGATGACGATCGAACCGCCGCGCTCCAGCGGCACGACTCGCTGGTACATCTTGGCGATTTCCTCATCGAGCCGATACTTGTGGAACAGCGGTTCCTTGCCCTCGTACAGTTGGAGCCGATTGACGTAGCGGGGCATGACCAACTGGAGGAATTCTCTTGCCCGTTCGTAGGCTCCCGGCTCGTCGATATAGATCGTGTCGACTTCACTGGTGAAGATATCGCGAATGGTCCGAATGATCATGTCGCTTTCTTCGTAGATGTCGACGGGCGCTTGAAGCTTTTTGATCCGCCGCACGATGACTTTCCAAAGCCGCAGCAGGTAGGCCAGGTCGCGAGAGAGTTCCCGTTTGGTCCGATCGGTCCCGGCCGTGCGGACAATGAATCCGACGCCCTTCGGTGGATTCAATTCGAGCATGGTCGAGCGCAGGCGGCGGCGGACCTCGTCGTCCTCGATCTTGCGGGAGACACCGATTCGCCCCAGTGCGGGCATGAGCACCAGGTACCGTCCGGGAATGCTGATGTAGGTCGACAGCGTCGGCCCCTTCGTGCCGATTCCCTCCTTGATCACCTGGACCAAGACCTGATCGCCGCGTCGGAGGATGTCCTGGATCGGCGGTTTGAACCGAGGCCGGCTCCCGGTGGGGCGCTGGGATCGTGGTCGGGCCGGTTTGTCGGAGTCGCCTTCGTCGACCGAGTCATCATTCGAGCCCGAGGAAGAGCGTCTTCCGCCGTTGGAACCGTTCGACTTTTCGACGACGTCGTAGCCGCCTTGGCGAAAGTATTGTGGCTCGACGTCACTGATGTGCAGGAAGCCGTTTCGGCCGACGCCGAAGTCGACGAAGGCCGCCTGGATACTCGGTTCCAGGTTGACGACGACACCTTTGTAGATGTTTCCTACGTAACTATCCTGGCCGGTTCGCTCGACGTAAAGCTCTTCCAGGACTCCGTCTTCAACGACCGCGATCCGGCATTCTTCCGGCTGCGATACGTTGATCAACATTTCTTGTTTCATGTTGCTGCTCTCTTGTTCGGCAAGACAGGCGAGCACGCATTCGGTTTGCATTTCGGGCCGCAGCGAAGCGGTGGCGAAGGCTCATGATTGAATCTCCACGGCGGTTCGCGTCGGATAAACGCCTTCGAGCTGCGGACCTTCCAGGCCCAAAGCGGCAAGCACTTCTTGCGGCTTTGCGCCGGTCTGATTCTCGATCCGCAACCGCATCCGCAACACCCCTTCTCGCAACGTCAACTCCTGTAGCGACGCACGCAGATCGATGCTGGTGCGCCGATTGGGACGTTGGACCGGGAAGGACTCGGCGGCCAGGAGGCGGTCGATCCTTTCGGAAAGACCCTCGCGGCATTGCGGCGGAATCGGAACCTCGTAGGCGACACTCGTGACTCGTCCCTTCTTCGTGCCGGTGGGCAACGCTTCGACCGCTGTGAGCACCAACCCGGTCGGGAGGTGGGGAGCAAGTCGGGCGTGCACCTGTTCGGCGGTGCGGGGTTGGGCCAGTTCGAGTTCCATCACTTCGTCGGTTCCTTCGATTCCGACCGCCAGAGCCAATGGGAACGTCATGCGCGGTTTCGGATGAAACCCTTCGCTCATTCCCAGCGGCAGGCCGGCGCGGCGAAACAGCCGCTCGAAGCATCGCATCAGATCGCGATGCCCGATCAAACGCAGGTCTCCCTGCTTGCAAAAACGAATACGTAGTCTCTGTCGAACCATGGGTTCGAGTTTCCTCTCCACTGCCGAGACGGCAGTGGAAGGCTCCTTGGATTCTTCATTCCCCGCAGTCGATCGCGGAGAACGTCGATGTCTTGTTCATTGCCCGAAATCGGGCAGACGTTTCTTCAACTCTTCTTTGAGATAGCTCTTGATGTCGCGGGCGTTTTCCATCGTCATGACGCGTTTGGCGGCCGCCTCGCACTGTTCGATCGTCACGTTGCGGCAGACGTTCTTGATTTCCGGCATGGCGCTGGGGGTGACGCTGAACCGGCGCAGGCCCAACCCCAACAGCAGCATGGTGTAGATCGGGTTGCCGCTCATCTGGCCGCACAAGTTGACCGGAACCGACTTGCGGTCGGCCGCCTCGATGGTGGCCGCAATCAGCTTGAGGACCGACGGATCGGCCGGGTTGTAGAGCCCGACCACGTCCTTGTTGCTCCGGTCGACCGCCAGGGTGTATTGAATCAGGTCGTTGGTTCCGATGCTGACGAAGTCGACCTCCTCGACGAAGCGATCGATCATTATCACGGCCGCGGGTACTTCGACCATCATCCCGATCTGCATGTCGCGGTCGAATTCGATCTCGTGTTCCTCGAGATCCTCCATCACGTCGGCCAACACCATCTTGGCCTGGCGCAATTCCAGCAACGTGGAGACCAGCGGGAACATGACCCGCACGTTCCCCAAGGCGCTGGCTCGCAGGACCGCTCGCAACTGGGTGCGAAACATCGGCAGGTTCTTCAGCGCCAGCCGAATGCTTCGCAGACCGAGGAACGGATTGCGCTCGTCCTCGGGTTCCGGTAGATGCGCAACCTTGTCGGCCCCGAGGTCGAACGTGCGGATGATCACCGGCTTGTCGCCCATCGCGCGGACGACCTGACTGTAGGCCTGGAAGTGGACGTCCTCGGTCGGTTCCAATTCGCTGTCGAGGTAGAGAAACTCGGTACGATATAGGCCCACGCCGTCTGCACCGCGATCGACGCAGTGATCGACCTCGTAGGGAAACTCGATGTTCCCCAACAACTGCAGGCGGATGCCTTCCGCCGTCTCGGCCGGCAGATCGCGTAGCGACTCGAGTCGCACGGCCGCCGTCTTGATCTCCTCGACTTCGTGCTGGTAGTGAGCGAGCGTTTCTTCGTCGGGCTGGAGGACGACCAACCCTTTGTCGCCGTCGATGATGACCTGATCGCCGCCGGAGACGTCGGTCAGGAACGGTCCGATTCCGACCACGGCCGGGATTTCCAGGGCCTCGGCCACGATGGCCGTATGGCTGCTCGGGCCGCCCACTTCGGTCGCGAAACCGCGGACGAACCGGCGGTCGAGATTGGCCGTTTCGCTGGGCGTCAGGTTGTGGGCCAACACCAGCACGGGCGCCGATAGATGCGAGATCCCCTCGCGCCGCCGTCCCAGTAGATGCCGCAGCAGCCGTTTCTCGATATCAAAGATATCGTGGACCCGTTCGGCCAGATAGGCGCTGTCGAGCCGCTGGAAGACCTGGGCATAGCGTCGCAGGGTGCGGCTGACGGCGTATTCGGCCGAATAGTGCCGTTGGCGGATCATTTCCTCCAGTTCGCTACGTAGCTTCGCGTCCTGGAGCATCTGCAGGTGGGCTTCGAAGATCGCGCCGTATTTCTCGCCGAGCTCCTGAGAAACGGCTTCGCGATTTCGTGCGATTTCGGCTCCGGCTGCGGCAATGGCCGCCTCGAGCCGCTCGAGCTCGTCCTCGACCGCATCGCGCGTAACGAACCGGCGAGGGATGCGAAATCCCTCGTTGTCCATCACCAGCGACTCGCCGATGGCTACGCCGGGCGAAACCGCGATTCCCTGTAGTTTCTGCATGCGACTCCTTCGCCGCGGGGCGGGATCGCATCGGCTGGTGCCGACGGATCGACCGGGCCTCCGACCGCCTGTTGTCTCGTGTACTGTCTGTTGTCTCGTGTACGGCCAACATGTCTCGTGTGAGACCTGTCGACTCGTGTCGTGTGTATTTTAGTTTTCGCTGAAGTTGTCACTAATGAGCTTCGCCAGGGCGTCGAGAACCTCTTCGGCATCTCCCCCGACGGCCTCGAGCGACAACTTCGAACCGTGTGCGGCTCCCAGGGAAAGTACCTGCAAAACGTCGGTACTCTCGACCCGTTCGTCGTCTTTGATCACCTCGACCTTCGAGTCGAAACGCCGGACCAACTCGGCAATCAGCGTGGCGGCCCGGGCATGGATGCCCTCCTCGTTCGTAACGGCCACCTCTCGTGTTGCTCTGATGATGTCGGACATTTACGACCCGAACTGGTTGTTGTCAGCCTCTTCCAATAGCTGTTTGATGTCTTCGGGACTCTTCGCCTGCTGCAGGAATTTGCAGAAGGTGTCGTCGCGCAACTGGCGCGAGATGTTTTCCAGGGCTCGGAGGTGATCGCCGGGTCGATCCGGCGGAGAAATCAGCAGGAAAAAGAGCTGAACGGTTTCGCCGTCGAGACTGGCGAAATCGACACCCTTGCTGCTGACGGCGACGCTTCCCACCAGGCGATCCACGCTGGGATGCTTGGTGTGAGGAACGGCCACGCCGCGCCCGATTCCCGTACTACCGAGTTCCTCGCGTTTGAGAATCGCCTTGACGATGCTCTCGGATTCGTCCGCCTCGATCCGTCCTGCATCGAGCAATGCCTGAACCATCTCGCGAATGGCCCCTTCCTTATCATGGGCCTCCAAGTCGGCGCGAACTGCCTCTGAACTCACAAAGTCGGCAAACTTCATGCACGTGTTCTCCCTTATGTTCTCTTCCCGTCTCCAGCGCCGGGTAGGATCGCCGATCAACCGGCCGGCAGGTCGCCCGCACCGAGACGAATGCTATTCCGAGGTCTCCGGCGCAGCCTCGCTGGGAGCTCCTTGCTGTCGGCTCCCCACACTACGATGACGCGTTTGGACCTTCTCTTTGTATTTGCGCAGCTGCTGTTCCATCTTCTCGACAACGCTGTCGATGGCCGTCATCAGATTGTCGGTTCGGCTCGTGGCCACAAAATCGTGTTTGTGCTCGGCCGACAC
>JAZFUB010000109.1:0-13694 GCA_036447015.1 Thermoguttaceae bacterium
ATGATCAGATCGCGTAGCAAGGGGTGATTGCACCAGACGGTATTGCCGCATCCGGCGAAGTTGTGGTATTTGCCATTCTTATCGAGCAGGTAGTAGATCGAGTTGTCCAGCCCGCGGAAGTTGACGGTCGGTCCCTCTTCGTTGCCCTCGCACGTGTGGTTGTAGACGACGTCGAGAATCACTTCGATGCCGGCCCGATGGAAGGTCTTGACCATCTGCTTGAACTCGCACAACTGCTTGCCCGGTTCGACGGCGTAGGAGGCCTTCGGTGCGAAGAAGGAGATCGGAGAATAGCCCCAGTAGTTTTTGAGCGGTTCTCCGGTAATCGGGTTGGCGCGGATCTGATCCTGCTCGTCGAATTCGAGGATCGGCATCAACTCGACGGCCGTGATCCCGAGCGACTGCAAGTAGGGGATCTTCTCGGTCAGTCCAAGAAAGGTTCCCGCGTGTTGCACGCCGGAAGACGGATCGCAGGTGAACCCGCGCACGTGGAGTTCGTAGATGACGGTTTCGCCCATGGGCGTGGCCAGCGGGACGTCGTCCTCCCAATCGAATTCTTCCGTGAGGATTCGTCCGTGGCGTCGCAGCGGTTCGTCGGGCCGGCCGTGCGGTACTTCGGGCACGCTCCACCGGTGCCCGCCGCTGATGGTGGTGGCGTACGGATCGAGCACGACCAGTTCGGGATTGAAGCGATGTCCCTTTTCCGGCTCGAAGGGTCCGAAGACCCTGTAGCTGTAGAGGACGTCCAGCGGCAGATCGCGCACGAAGATGTGCCAGACGTCGCCCGTCTTGTGCAGCTTGGGGTCCAAGGGCAGCTCGACGAACGGTTCTTCGGCGTTCTCTTCGAACAGCACGAGATGCACGCGCTCGGCATTTCGCGAGAAGACGGCGAAATTGACGCCTCCCGGTTCCGGCGTCGCCCCGAACGGCCGACAGTGGCCGCGAGCGGTGACGACCGCCGCGGCAGGCATCGGGTCGATCCGCGTCTTTTTGGGCAGTGGCATGGCAGTAGCTGAAGTCGCAAGACTTCAGGAAGTCCTTCTTTCGTAGGTCAGGCTGTGCCTGACGAATTAGCAACCGTGGGCCTTCCTCGTGTCAGGCACAGCCTGACCTACGAAGGCACACACACGTTTAGCGAAAGTCGTTGTCGAGGATCGCCGATCCGCGACGGCAGATCTCCTGGGCGTAGTCGGTCCACCGCCCCTGTCCCCAGTAGCGGAAGCAACTCGTCTGCGACACGAGCAGATGGTACAGCGCGTTTCGATACGCGTGGCTGTTCGTGTCGATGTCACGTCCGTCGAGCAGTTCGTGGAACTTGGCGCTGAGTTTGTTCATCGGTGTGAGCACGTTCTCGTAGTTGTGGACCCAACTGATGTCGTTCGTCCAGGAGCCGCCTTCCATGGAGAATTCGGAGCATTCGTGCGTGAGTTGTTCGATCGCCTTGTCGGCGGCGCCGGGCTCCCACTTCGTGATTCGCTCGAACACCTTGCCCTGATGGATCGGACGAATGGCCGGCATCATGCTCTCGGTCACGCCCGCCTGCTCGATCAGTTCGAGGTACTCCGTGGCATTGACGCCGACGGTGCCTTCGGTTCCGTATCGGGCGGTCGTTTGGCGATAGCAAGACGGGAATTCGTTCATCATCACGCCGCCGTTCTCACCGTCGCCGATCTGCGTGACGATCGGTGGGATGGAAATCCCGCCGATCTCTCGACGTTCGAGCGTCTCGGCCTCGAAATAGGGCTGCATTTGGGCAACCAGCTTGGTGTCGGAACCTTGCGACTTGATGATGGCGATGATCGAGGCCTCCTCGCCGGACGAATTCTTCGCGGCCAGCCGATGGGGCAAGTGTTTCTCTTGCAAGCCATGACCGCCGACGGTCTCGACCGTGTGTTCTTGGACGAGGAGCCAACGATAACCGCACTCTTTCAGCGTCTTGACGAACTCGTAGGCGGCGTCGGGGTGGTTCGGCATGTGCATTTCCGGAGGCGAGAACCCGCGGACCCGGCCGAGTGCCTCGAAGCCGTAGACCGCGGCGAAATGATGCTGCCATGCGCGGATGTGCAGTTTCAAATCGGGCAAGGGCGTGGACGAAGCCACGGCATGACCCCACATCGTTCCCAGCCATTCGGCATGTTTGCGCAAGTGGCCGTCGCACGTGATGCCTTGCAGCCGATCGAGCACGTCGCCGCGTCCCATCTTGCGCAGGCCGTAGAACAACTCGCCCGAGTAGTCGAGCATCACACGCGGGTGATGGCCCTGGTTGATCAACTCGGGGATGAGGTCGCCGATCCGCGCGTAACACTCGGCGAAGACCGGCGCGTTGTGATTGTCGCCGACGTCCGGGTGCTGCATCATGTAGTCGAGGTTGCTGATGATCTCGGCCGTCGGCAGGTCATAACCCCCGACGGGGATCAGCGGCTGTTGCATGTGGAGCGCGATCGAGAAGACCGACTGCAAGCGGTTCAATTGCAGCTTTGTGTCATGGAGAAACACCGGCTCGCACGCGCTGGTGACTTCTTCGACCTGGGCATCCGCACCGCACAAATTCGGCAGCCCGTCGACGATATCCGGCATGGCCGATAGGGTTTGCGTATCCATTGTCGTGTCTCCTCGTTCGGGAATGAGGTTGTTTTGTTTCTTAGGCATTTGTGGGAGCAAAGAGGCGATAATCCAACTCGGGAAAGATCGCATCGGTGTATTCGAGCGCTTCGAGCCGCGGGCGGTTGATCTGGTGCGGTTGGTTCTGCTGTTGGTCGAGATCGTTCAACAAGTCGTGGAATCGGTTCAGGTGGTCCTGGATCCGCCGATGTCCGTACTCGGCCGAATGATCGTTGGTGATCATGAAGGGCCAGTCGGAACTTTGTGCCAGGAGCAGTTCGCGCCCGGCCTGTCGCAAGACCCGCTCTTCGAGATGGGCTGGCTGATGGGCGGCGTGGCGCTGGACCGTCTTCCGCATTCGGGCGGCCGCTTCGTGCAGGGGGCGCCAGATCCATTCGGTCTTCGGGTTGACCCAGTGTTCGTGGTAGCCTTTCGTTCCCCAACTGTTTGCCGAGGGGGTTGCTTTCTGCTGAATCGGATAGGCGGAAAGATACTCGCTCGGTGTCCCCAACACAAGATCGGTGCTGCCGGACAGCTCTCGCAGCACGTGGTAAAGCCATTGCGGACCCTCGAACCACCAATGGCCGAAGAGTTCGGCGTCGTACGGCGAAACGATCGCGCTGGGCAACGGCATGTGGTTGCCGCTGTGATGGGCGTGGTCGCGGCAACGGGCGACGAAATCCTGCGCGTGGCGGTGGGCGGCGGCGGCGCCCCAATCCGGATTGTACAGGTGCTTGTCCGACCCCGGGCCGGTGATTCGATGGTACTTGATGCCCGTCGGCGCCCGAACGCCCTTCGCATAGCGGAACGGGTCCAAGTACTCGTCGTCGAGTTCATAGCCGATGTCGCGGTAGTATTCCCGATAGTTGAAATCGGCCGGATACCCGACGCGGCTGCTCCAGACCAGCTTCGAGGTGGTCGGGTGTCGGGCAAACGCCGCCACGCCCGAGTCGCAGTAGACCGGTGCGTTCACATCGAACGCCGGTCGGGGCTGCGCGTGCTCGACCCCGTGCGAATCGACGAAGAAGTAGCGGATTCCCGCCTCGTCGAGCACCGTGTCCAGTCCGGGATAGTATGCACACTCGGGAACCCACATGCCGCGGGGCTTGAACCCGAAGATCCGCTCGTGCTCGTGGACTGCGGCAAACACCTGGGCGCGCACCGCATGCGGTTCGCTGCTGAGCAACGGAAGAAAACCGTGCGTTCCGGCACACGTGATCAGTTCCAGGTTGCCCGACTCGGCATACTCGCGAAAGGCCGTCACCAGCCGCGTGCCGCAACGATCGACGAACGTGTCGCGTGCCTCCTCGAACAGTCGTTTGTACATCCGGGCAAGGAAATTGACGTCGTGCCAGTCTCGCGTACGATGACATTCCTTCTCGGCCAGGCAAATCAACTTGTCGAGATGCTTCACGCAACGATCGCGAAGCAGCGGGTCCTCCATCATGTTGGCCAGCGTCGGCGAAATCGACATCGTCAACTTGAAGGGAACGTGCTCGTCGCGCAACCGATCGAAGAACTTGATCAGCGGGATATAGGTCTCGGTCACCGCCTCGAAGAACCATCGCTCTTCGAGGAACCGTTCGTATTCCGGGTGCCGCACATAGGGAAGGTGGGCATGGAGAAGAAACATGAGATAGCCTTTAGGCATCGGCGTCGCTCCATGGGGTCTGTCGATCATCGGGGGTCAATTCGTGCCACCACCGAAAGACGTGCTCTTGTTTCTGCAAAGCGGCGTAGCAGTATTCCGTGCCAAGGTCATCGGCGTTGGGACGAGAGGTCCGCATCGATAGGCTCCTCTGTAGAATGTGTGCAACGCACCGTAAGGTCCTCGATGATCCCCTACACGGCCACTTCGATACCCATCGCTTCGATGATCTGGGCGACAACTTTGTTTTCGTTGTAGCGGGCTTCCAGCTTGGCCCTTCCTCGATGTGCCAAGGTCTGTCCGAGTTCCGGATCCCCCAGGACACGTCCGATTCCCGCGACGAGGCTGTGTTCGTCGGAGTTGACCACGAGGGAATCCCGTTCGTGTTGCAACAGCGCCGGCGCGGCATCTTGTGTGGCGACGACGGGTCGTTTGGCAGCCCAGGCCGCTTCGATCGGCCACCAAGGCGTCTGTTCGATGCTGGGAACGACGACGACGTCGGCCGCGTGAATCAGGTCGTACAGTGCGTTCTCTGCAAGATGGCCCGCCAACCGCACCGCGTGGTCCAGCAGCAGATACCGCGAGTAAACCCGCAACGGCCATACCAGATCGCCGTCGCCGACGAAAACGCATCGCGCCTGGGGATGGTCCCTCAGGACGCCCGGCATCGCCTTCATCAAGCGGTCGGGCCCGTAACGATAGTCCAAATCGCCGATGAAGAGAATCGTCGGATCGACCGGACCGATTTCGAAACGCCCCTTGACCTCGCCCTTGTCGGCGGTGAACTCGAAGTGTTCCATGGGAATGTGCGGACAGGCGTCGATGATGCGATCGGCGCACTCGGGCAGGCACTGTTTGACCAGATCGGCCGTGCCGGCGTCGTGCGTCAGGATCGCTCGTGCCTCGCGCAGCCCGGAAAGTTCGGTCTCCTCGATCCACTTGCTCACGTCGCTGCTGAGATCGCTCCGCTGGCGTTCGAGCGAATGCAGCGAGAGCATGGCGGCGGTGTTCTTGATGCCGTGCAGCAGCGACATGGTCGGGATCGCCGACCATTCGTGCCCCATCAGGGTCACGGTCGTCGAGCAGGATTGGAAGTTGCGAAGGAACGCATTGCTCGCGCGACGGGTAAATTCCCGCACTTCTCCCAGGAGCGTATCGGCCTCGCACGTTCCGATCGGGTGATCGCAGACGTCCGGCAAATCGAGTCGGAAGGCCCGGCGCGAGAAGATGTGAATCGCAATGTCCCGTCCGGCGAGTATCGCGGTCGTCTTCTTGACGAACCGGCCGACCGTGCCGTGGGGATCTTCGTAGCAGAACATAGCCAGGATCTTTTGTTCGCCGTCGTGGCCCGCTTCGTCGATACGTGCCTCGGGAGCATCGGGTACGCCGGGTGCCCGGTCGTAGCGCAGGTAGTCCTTGACCTCGGTCGCCCCCGCCTTGCGAAGTCCTCTCTGCTTGAGGTCGGTTGTCGTTGCCATCAAACGGTTCCCCTTATCAATAAGGTTCAGTTGCATTAAGGAAATCGGGCAAGCCGAGTTTCACCCGTTGGTTTCGGTTAATTGCGGAAACTGTGCCGCACACAGTTCCAAGTAGGCACGTGCCACTTCGCCCCAGTTCAAGACGAACCCGTCGTAGCGACGGCCGTTGTCTCCCATCCGCTGTGCGTGGAAGGGGTCGCCGAGAATACGATTCATGGCCCAGACGATCGAGCCGGTATTGTCGTACGTCACCAGGCCCGTCTCCTCGTGACGCACCACGTGGGCCGGGCCGCCGTGCGTCGTGATGACGGCCGTCCCGGCACGCTGAGCCATGTCGACCACCGCATCGTCCTGCGCAGCGCGATATCGGGAAGGCAACACGAGTGCCTCCGCGGCCCGCAAGAGGCGTATCACCTGATGCGTCTCGACGTTGCCCAACAGTCGCACCGCGTGAGAGACGCCCAGTTCGTCGGCCCGATGGGCCAAGTACCCGTGCATCTCGCCACTGCCGGCGAACGCCACGCGAAGATTGCCATAGCGTGGCAAGACGATCGGCAGCGTTTCGAGGATCAAATCCACGCCGGCCGCATGCTCCAGCGGTCCGACGAACATCAGCAGCCGATCCATCGGCCCGACGTCGATCTCGCGCTTCACCTCGCCGTAGTCGAGCGGACAATCCCACTCGTTGGGCAAACGGCCCTCCATCGAGAAGGCATGTATCCGCGCCGCTTCAAGATGGAACTCGCCGAGCGCCTTGCTACACAGCCAGTCGGGCGTCAGAATGCAATCGGCCCGACCGGCAATCTCTCGTTCGGCCGCCCGAATCTTCTGCGACATCGAATCGGGCCAGACGCCGTTGCACCGCGTCGTTTCGATCGAGGTAAGCGACAGAACGGTCGGGACGTTATCGGCAACTCGAACCCGACCTGTCATCCACTCGTGCAGATGGATCAAATCGAACTGCGAGAACCGCTCGCGGCAAGACTCGGCAGCATAGCCGAACACCTCGGCGATTTCCAACGGCGACCCTTCCAGACGCACATCGAGCGGCTCGTAGCTTACGCCCCGAATCTCGCGGGTCGCGCGCAGCGAATCGGTCGCCGGTACGACGACGCAAACCTCGTGGCCCTGCTCGCAGAGACCGGCAGCCCATTCCACGATGAATTTCGAGGGCAGTCCCTGTCCGTAGAAGTCGGCCGACGGCTCCTCTCCCCCGCTGTGGGATATGGGCCGGCTGTGGGATACGGGAAACGCGAAGGCCGCGATACGCAAACGCTTGTGCAACTTGGGTGTGCGGCGTTCGACCAGAATCCTTTCCTGGTCCCAAAGATTGTCCACCTCTTCGATCTGCCCGGCATCGTCGACCAGCAGCGCCGTCTGGTCATGGTGCGACGAGGGGGCGTCGGGCGGAAAGGCAACCACTTGGGAACGGGCCGCGGGGATGAACTCGCCGCTTGGCAGCAGGAAACCGACCTCCGCCAAATACCAGGTACCCGGATCCGGCAGGTTGAAGAACGTCTGCCCGCAAATCGAACCAATCTCGTGGTCCTGGATGCGATGCGCGTTCAGACCGTCGAAATCGATATACGAAACATCGTAAAGCCGCAGAATCATCCGGCTTTCGTTCCACCCGTCGCCACAGCGGCCGGCCGTCCGGTCGATCCAGTCGGTCAGCAGTCGCCAATGGGCAAAGCCCCGGTAAGGCGACACCATGGCCAGGCCGACGTGGCTCTCAGTCGGAGCGAACGCATCGGCCGACCTTCGCTCGCCGATGTCCCAGGCGCAACTTCGAAGGAACTCGGTATCGTTCCCGTCGCGGCGCGACGCGGTCAGTGAATCCACAATTTGTTCCATCATTCAGGTCAGTCTATTCCAGTTGGATGGACTACTTCAGTTGACTTGGGCTACTCAGTGGTGGTCAGGAAACGGTTTGGTAAAGTTCGTCGGTCTGTTCGGCGATGTTGTCCCAACTGAAGACCGCATCGACGGCCGCACGACCGTTGCGTCCCATCCATTGGCACCGATCGTGGCTTTCCAACAGCGTCCCCAGTCCCCATGCGACCGAGTCGGGCGTGTCGTCGATCTGCAATCCGTTCACCTCATGCCAGACGAACTCGGCCGGTCCGCCGTTCTTCGTCGAGACGACCGGTTTGTAGGCACTCCAACCTTCCAGGATGACGATGCCGAAAGGCTCGTTGCGGCTGGGTACCGCCACGATATCGCACGCCTTGAATAGGTCGTGCAGGTCGCGGCCGGTCTTCATGCCCAGCAGCCTGATCGAATGGCCCACGCCAAGCTGGTTGGCAATGTCGGCGACGTCGCCCTTCATGTGGCCGTCGCCCGCATAGACGAACTTCGCGCTCGGATGATGGGCCAAGATCGAAGGAATCGCCCGGGCCAGGATGTCGGGACCCTTTTGGATGACCATGCGCCCGGCGAAAAGGATCATCGGATCCATCGGACCGATCCCATATTTCTGCTTGATCTCGCCCGGGTCGACTGCATAGTCGAACACCTCGGAATTTACACCGTTGTAGATCGTTTGGAGCTTCTCGTGCGGCACTTCGTAGAGCCAACTGACTTCGTCCTGCAGACGATGCGAGACCGTAATCACCCGATCGGCACAATACGTCCCGTGCCGTTCATGGTCCTGGACGCGCGGCGCGTGGCCGCCGAAGAATTCATTGCCGTTGCGCCCGTATTCCGTGGAGTGGACGGTCATGATCGCCTTGCGGCCGCGGCTTTCCTTGATCCAAACGACGGCGTTGGAGGTCAGCCAATCATGGGCATGGACGATGTCGAACTGACCCAAATGGCCCTCGACACCCTCGAACGCGGCAACGACGGCGCGGCACATGTTGTTGATTTCGTCGACGAAGTTGTCATGCAACTCGAAGTCGCAACGATGATAGTGAACGCCGTAGATGCAGTCGTAGCCCGACTGATCCGGCCCTCTTCGCGTAAAAACGTGGACTTGATGCCCGCGACGCTCGAGCCCGGCGGCCAGTTCCGTCACGTGAACCGAGATCCCGCCGACGGGAATCGAATGGAGAGTTTCCCAAGAGAACAGTGCTACTCGCATCGGTTGGCCACCTCTGTACCGGTTGGATTGCTTGACAGTTTGCTTGACAGTTTGATTCTCTGACGACACGACCCGATCGCAGACCGGTAGTGAAGCCTCGGGGGGGGCGGCAAAAAACTCCCCCTAGCTTATGCAAATTACCTAGCCTGTGTAGTTGAGTATCGGCGTGTCGACTTACTGCCACCACCCGACTGGAAAGAGAAACGCTTATTCCGGTTGTGACGGTTCGCTACTGGGAAGAGATGTGCGAGAGGCCCAGTATCGGGCAAGAAGGGTTCCGGTGAACATGCAGCCGAACGTATAGACGGCCGGGCCGACCGCCTCGGGGGAACCCTCGCCGAAGAGATCGACGGCCAAGGTTGCCCCAAGTCCGGCGTTCTGCATACCAACCTCCAGCGTCAGTGCCCGTCGCATCGGGTCGGGCAGACGCAGCGCCAGCCCGCCGAGCATTCCCGCCAGATAGCCGGCGACGTTGAGGGCCAGCAACGCCGCCAAGAAAGCCGTCTCCAACCCGGCGAGGTTCGCCCGATTGAGGCCAACCACGACCGCGATGATCCAGAGGATCGTCAGGTTCGCAACGATCGCCCCAACCCGTTGTGCCACGTTGCTCCACATGGTAAACCGTCGCGAGAGCAAGTGCCCCAGGACGACGGGCAAGACGACCATCCAGGCGAGTTTCAAACTGACGCTCGCCGCGGGAAAATCGACCCATTCTCGCAACGCGAGCCAAAGTACGCCGGGGACGATCAACGGCGAGAGCAGCGTGGCCGACGTGGTCAGGCTCAGCGAGTAGCTGACGTTGCCGCGCGCAGTCAGTGTCAGCACGTTCGAGGCCATGGCCCCCGGTACGCAGCCGACCATGACGACGCCGACCATCCACGGTCCTTCCAGGCCGAAAAGCCGACCGAATCCATAGGCCAACAGCGGCATCGAGGCATATTGGATGACCGTTCCGCCGAGCACCGTGGGCCACCGCCGCGCGACCTGAAGGATCTCATCCTTCGGCAGCAGCGACCCGACGGCCAACATGGTCACGGCAAACAGATACTTCAACGCCCCGGCCGAGCCGGTGAACGGATCCCACCAGCCGGGAAACCAGGCCGACCAGAAATAGGCCAAGCAGCGTCAGCCAGAGCAGCAGGAAACGTTCGAGCATGGCAGGGGCAAATTACGCGGTTGGGTCGTTGCCGCACGGTTCGGCGTTCGAGAGGGCGGCCTCTTGTACCGCGGGCCGCGACCATCGATACACGAAGTAGAACACGCCGAAGACGCCGAAGATCGCTCCACATCGCAACACGGATACGCCGACCGTCTTCCACATGGCCTCGACTCCTGTTTGACATATCGCCCTGCAAGGAGAAGAACCGCGAACACTGTGATTCTAGCCGACATTTCCCCTGCGATCCACAAGGTTTAGGGAGGATTGTCCCGATTGTTCAGTCCGGCCGTCTTCGAAAAACGCCGCCCAGCGGACCTAACACCGTCTAGCAAAAGCACTTACCGCCCGAAAAACTGCACTTCCGTAAGATTCGCCAATTTGCGATACTTTCCCCGATTACAGCAGATGAAGCCTTTATTACGAGAAACGGTCTCTACCGCCAAGGACGCTTCCATGCGCAACACCAGACCGCTGACGATCTTCTTTTCCGTGGGCGAACCGAGCGGTGACGTGCATGGAGCGAACTTGATTCGGCAGTTGCAGAGCCGTTGCAACAGCCTCGAGGTGGTCGGTTATGGCGGCCCGAGGATGGCCGAGGCCGGTTGCCGGTTGCACACCGATCTGACCGCGCTGGCCGTTATGTGGTTTGCCCGGGTGATTATCAACCTGCACAAGTTCTGGGACTTGGCCAGTCGGGCCGACCGCTACTTCCGCCATCACAAGCCCGACGCGGTCGTGCTGATCGACTATCCGGGCTTCAACTGGTGGATTGCTCGACGTGCCAAGGCTCATGGGATTCCGGTCTTCTACTACACACCGCCGCAGATTTGGTCTTGGGCCCGATGGCGGGTGAAGAAGATGCGTCGTTTCGTCGACCACGTGCTGTGCAGTCTGCCGTTCGAGGAGTCGTGGTTTCGCCGCCATGGCTGCAACGCGACCTTCGTAGGGCATCCGTTCTTCGACGAAGTGGACCGGCAACCGCTGGACGAACCGTTTCTTGAATCGCACCGGCGCCGAGAAGGCCCGTTGGTCGTCATCCTACCCGGCTCGCGAACCCAGGAGGTCAAGCACAATCTGCGATGGTTTCTCGCGGCGGCGGCCAAAATTCGCGACGAAGTGCCGGGCGTTCGGTTCGCCATGGCCGCCTTCCAACCGCATCAGGCCGAATATGCGCGCAACGCGGTGGCCGCCTCGGGGTTGCCCATCGAGGTCTTCGTGGGCAAGACGCCCGAACTGATGCGGCTGGCCGACTGTTGCATGTCGGTATCGGGTTCCGTTTCGCTCGAGCTACTGCACCACACGAAACCGACGGTCATCCTTTACTGGGTCAGCCGGTCGGCCTACTTCGTGCAACGTTTCTTCCGCAAGGTCCGGTACATCACGTTGGTCAATCTGTTGACGACCGACGAGTTGTTTCCGAAGGACCTGACGCCCTACGATCCGTCGCAGCCCGATGCCGAGAGGGTCTTGTTTCCCGAGTACCTGACGTGCGAAGACCGCTCGACCCAGATCGCCGCCCACGTGATCGAGTGGCTGACCGACCGGTCGAAGTATCGCGCCCGGGTCGAGGCCTTGGCCCGGCTGAAGGAAGAGGTTGCCCACGGCGGCGCATCGAGTCGGGCAGCCCAATATATCGTCGACACGCTCGACCGCCGCGGGGCGCGAGTCCCCAGGCCGCATTTCGTGCCTGGCGCTGACGCTGTTAGCCGACGGGCCTGCCCGTCGTTGGCTTCGGTCAGCGATTCTTCTACAATAACGGTGGGCAGGCCCACCGGCTAACAAGACACGTCTCATCCATACTGGGAGCCGACACCGTGCTATTGGGCGAACCGCCACGTACCCAAGGTGATCTCTGTTTCAGCCTGCTGGGAATCCCCGTCCGCATCCACCCCTTGTTTTGGCTGGTGGCGTTGCTGTTGGGTTTGAATCTATCCGGCGTCCCAAGGATATTGATTTGGATCGTGGCGGTGTTCCTCTCGATTCTCATTCACGAATTGGGCCACGCACTGGTCATGCGAGCCCACGGCTACCGCCCTTGGGTCACGCTCTACGGCATGGGTGGGCTGGCCTCGTACAACCCGGGCGACGCGCACGGATCGAGAGGCCCGACCGCCTTGGGCCAAATCCTGATCTCGATGGCCGGGCCAATGGCCGGGTTCCTTCTGGCTGCACTGATCGTCGCCCCCATCGTCGCATTGGACCATGTTGACGAGTTCTTTCCCTACGGTGCGGGTTGGCCCTGGATCAAACCGTATCTGATCGGCAGCAAGCAGTTCACCGACTTCTTGATGGACATGCTCTACATCAACATCTTCTGGGGACTGGTCAACTTGCTGCCCGTCTATCCGTTGGACGGAGGTCACGTATCACGGGAAATCTTCCTGGTCTTCAATTCCCGCGACGGTATCCGCCGGTCGCTGATTCTGTCGATCGTGACGTCGGTGGTACTGGTCGCGCTGGCGCTGAACTGGGACGAGTGGTACATCGCCGTGCTCTTCGGCTACATGGGCTACTCCGGCTACCAGACGTTGCAGGCCTATACGCACGGTCGTCGTTGGTAGCGGCCGCGTGTGACCGGTGCAATCGGCAAGACCGCCGAGCCCGATACTCTCCGGCCAATCGGAACACGGCGAGCGACCCTCAATTCTCGACCACGGTCCGGTCGATGCCATCTAGGATAGCATCGCCATGTGCGTGGAGGGCATCCGGGAATTCGGCGTGTCTCGACACATCCGTCCAAGCCCACCGGCTGCGACCGGTGGGACCCGTCAACGGCGTTCGGTCCCACCGGTCGCAGCCGGTGGGCTTGGACGGGTGTGTAACGTCAGGAATTCCCGACGACCCCGCGTTCAGCATTTTCCAGAGGAATCGAGAAATGGATCTACGTGATTTTCAGAACCGACAGTTGGGCCCGGAAGACTTCTTCGCTCTGGCGAGGAAATACCTACCGCAGATCGGCATCTTCCTGGTCGTGGTCCTTCTGCTCTCGGCGAGCGTGTCGATGCTTTATCGCATCGACGCGAGCGACCAGGGCGTTGTCTTGCAGTTTGGACGGCACATCGAGACCGTCGAGCCGGGATTGCATTGGAAACTCCCTTGGCCGATCGAAACGGTCTACGAGGTGCCGGTGCAGCGGATTCAGAGTCTGGAGTTCGGATTCGTCACGCAAGAACCGGGCCGAACCACCCGCTACGAGGCGGCCCGGCCTGAGAATCTGGTCGTCTCCGAGATGCTCACCGCCGATCTGAACCTGGCCAACGTGCAGTGGATCGTGCAGTATCGCGTCAAGAATGCCCACGACTTCCTGTTCAACATCGGCGGCAGCGAGCCGGTATCTTCCGAGTCGCTCCCCAGCGGCGAGACGACCGACGTGAATCCAGCCGTGCCGGACACCATTCGCGACGTCGCCGAGTCGGTCGTTCGGACCTTGGTCGGCGACAAGAGTATCGATTCCGTACTCATCCTGCACCGCGAGGAGATCGCCATCGACGCGAAAGAGCGGATCCAAGAGATGCTCGACGGTTTTGAGGCGGGCGTGGAGATCGTTACGGTCAAGCTGCAAGACACCGACGCACCCGAACAGGTCAAAGACGCCTTCGAGGAAGTCAACCGTGCCCGGCAAAACAAGGAACGCGTGGTCAACGAAGCCGAAGGCGAGCGGAACCGCCAGATTCCCGCTGCCTGGGGTAAATTGAAGCAGGCGATCTCCGAAGCCGAGGGTTACAA
>JAZFUB010000110.1:0-2391 GCA_036447015.1 Thermoguttaceae bacterium
GGTCGAGGCGGCCACGATCGGTGTCGACCAGCTTGTGGCGACGCTATCGGCTTTCGAGAATCCGGACGTCACGAGCGTCGGAGCGACGCGGCCGGCCGTGTAAGTATCGTTTCCCGGTACGCCCACGGTATCGAACTTGTGCAGGGCGTCGGTGCGACCCACCGAGATGACGTTGTACGCGTCTTTGAACAGTGGCAGGTCGTCGCTGGCAGAATTCGGCAACCCGACGATCTGAATGTGGTCTCGTTCATCCACCAGGTAATCCATGCGCCGCAGGATATCGGCGGTGACCGAGGCATTTTCATCGGCGCCGATCCAACTGTGGTTGGCAATGCGGCTTCCCGTAACCACGGGGATATTCCGGATTTCGATCCGCAAGACGTTCTCCAGCCAATCTTCGGCCAGGTAGACCCGGACGGGGTCATCCGCACTGCTCCCGAGCGCTGGAGCGATCGACGTGTCGTTGCCATAGAAGTTCAGGCCGACGCGCAGAGCGTGAGTCGAGGGCAGTCCGGTGCCGAGATCACTCGCGTCGATGATCTCCTTGCCGGCCAACTCGGGGTCACTCGCGACGGGCAGATAGACGGGGTCCGTCCCCCCGCCGGACGCCGACGCTTCGACCTGGGTGATGGGAATGCCGACGCCGGTCGGTACGCCCAAGCCGAGCAAGTCGACCAGTTCGACCAGATCGGGGTATCCGATCAGGTCCTTGTACGTCGCACGGGCCTCACCCCCGCAACAGGCGAGCATCAGAACGCCGATGGTGAGGCTCCGAAAGTACATTCGTCCGAGTCCTTGAAAAACGGAATATCCGCGTCGTCCCTCGGCGGGCGGGATCGCCCGGTAAACAGGCCGAGCGCGAACCGGTCGCGACGAACGCGGGCAGCGCGGCCGGAAACCCAGGCAGCCCAGAAATAAGACGGCCGCGTGAAAACAGACGTGCCGGCGCAAGACTTCACGCCTAGATACTATCCTATCGAGGAATTGTCGATTCGTCCAGAAATACCGAGCTGGGTTGGGGCGTACGAAGAACCCCCTGCCGGTGCTGCAATCGTTGGCCCCGATACACTGGCTGTCCGGCCGCCGGTCTTCTCGGCCCGAGGGTCGCAGGGGCCGCCGAGGACGACAAGTCAGCCGGAAAAGCTCCGTTCGTCCCCCCGGGATTGCTCTACGGCGCGTAGGGCCCCGTGCGTCAGGGCAGCGGTGCCGCTATAGCAGACTCTCCAGCAACAGCCGCATCTTGCGCATTTCCGCCATGTGATCGACTTCGGGCATTTCGGTGATGTCTACGCACAGGGCCCGGTTGTAGCCCACTTGTCTGAGTTGGGTCAGCAGGCGTCCGAATTCGACGACACCTTTGCCGACGCGAACCTGCAGCGCCTCTTTGCTCGTATCGCGCAAGCGAACGTGATACACGTACTTGATGACCTTCTGAGCGTCGACTTCGGCGTTAGGCTGACAGATGTAGTGGCTCGGGTCGAACGTCAGGCCCAAGCCCTTGACGTTGCCACACAACACGCTGACGGTGTCCGGATCTGCCGAGAGGCGGCCGAGCTGGCTCGACGTGCTTACCCGAACTCCGTCAACGGACGCGATGCCGACCAGTTCGCGCAGGTGCTCGACCTCCTGGTTAAAAGGCGTGCCGACTTCGGCCGAGGGCACGGTGATGGACACCACTTTGGTGGCTTTCGCCAGCTTGCAGATGGCGGCGAACTGCCGGTAATGCTCCTGGTCGGTGGCATCGATCTTCAAGTTGTAAGAGCAGACGTCGAGCCGATGGGTGTTTCGGCAGATGTCGATCGCTCGATCGAGATTCTCGACCACCTCGGAGGGCTTGAATTGACGGCCATGTTCGTGAATTGCGATTTCGGTACAGGAATACTCCAGATCGACCAGCTTCTGGAAGGCGTCAGACAGGGGCAGATTGGGAAAACAGGTAGTCGATGCAGCAACAAACACACTCTGGCTCCTTCCGGCAACATTCGGGCTGAAAAACGGTCAAGGACGGGGAAAACGTACGACGGCACTTCCGCTGATGGGCGTGAAAGAGCGAAACTCCCGCTGAGCCGAACGCGGACGACGGCTCGGTGAGAAACTCGCCCTGGGCGAGAAACGCCAATATTTGCACCCATTGACCGAAGAACCGACACGACATACGGTTGCGGCAAGACGAAAGTTTCGGCCGCCGGCGGGTCGGCTCGTGGAACAAGCGGGTTGCGTCATTCGGTTTGCTCGCCAGTCGCGACCGGGACCGGCTCATTCTGATGGCGTAAGCTTAACGAGAAGAGGCCCATCATGGCAACACCATCCCAACTGCTCTGTGGAAAGGAACTTACAATAGGGGCGTCCGCTCTCGATTCGCAGCAAAAACCATACGCAAACCGTTGGTAG
>JAZFUB010000111.1:0-3558 GCA_036447015.1 Thermoguttaceae bacterium
ACGGCTCCGAGGCCACGGTTCGAGGTGTCCCCAGTCTGACGGGCGCTACGGTGACGGCCTCGGACCTGCGGGCCAGCGCGGCATTGGTCCTCGCCGGCCTGGCCGCC
This sequence comes from Thermoguttaceae bacterium, assembly GCA_036447015.1. Taxonomy (GTDB): domain Bacteria; phylum Planctomycetota; class Planctomycetia; order Pirellulales; family Thermoguttaceae; genus JAZFUB01. Next base: position 108 of record JAZFUB010000111.1, read on the forward strand.
AATGGCCATACGACCGTCCGGAAGATTCATCATCTCGACCGGGGTTACGAACGATTGGACGAAAAGCTCTGTTGTTTGGGTGCGAAGATCCAGAGGAAACAAACAACCCCACGCGATTGAAACATGGGCATCATAATCCTTTTCTGCATCGCGGGTGGCTGCTTTTTCAGTTATGCGATTCTCCAGCCATTGATGCGTGCGACCCGTGGACGGCGATGCCCGACGCGGTTCTTCATGAGCGACATAATCTGGCTGACACTGATGCTCCAGTTTCCTTTGGCGTGTGTTTCTGTCGTGCCCAAGTGGCACGGGATGAGCGACAAGGTGATCTTCGGTCTGGCTCTCGTGGCGGTGTGCGTTTACGCATGGTCGCTCAGTGTGGCAGCGCTGTCGGGCCTGGGGATCAACGGGCTGTTGCGACGAGGGCTCTTCCTGGTGATCGTTTTGCCGACAGCGATGTTCGGGTCGGTGGCGCCCCTCGTCGGGTTCGTGGCGATGACAGGGGATAATGGTCTCGTTCAACGCGAGGTGGCGGCGGTCGGGTTGGTCGCGATGGTTGCCCTCTGTTTCGGATGCCGGCGATTGACCGCCTGGGTCGTTGCGGACCCGGCCCGCGACGAGGGCGCGCCGCCCATGGAGAAACTGTCGGAATAGATTTCAGCCCCTTCGGGGCTTGTTGGAGGTCGACGATATAGCCCGACACTCCTCGGTGACGTATGATAGAGTGTTGTTTCCGGACTGTTTTCCTGTGAATGCCATGCATTTTCGTCTGGTTACCTACAACATCCATAAAGGCATCGGCGGCGTCGATCGGCGATACCGGCCGCTTCGGGTCGTCGAGGCGCTGGCCCGGTGCCGTCCGGATATTATTCTGTTGCAGGAGGTCGACGACGGGGCTCGACGGTCTCGCGGACATCGTCAGGTCGACCTGCTCGGCGACGCCTTGGGGCTGAAGCATCGGGCGTTTCAGGCGAATGTGAAATTCAAACGGGGCGTCTATGGCAATGCGATCCTCAGCCGCTTTCCGCTGTCGGACGTGCATAGCCTCGATCTGACCGTTCCGCTGAAGAAACGCCGTCGCATGCTGGCCGCCCGGTGCCGGTTGCACGCCGACGACCACGTCCACGGCCTGCAACTGTTCAACTTCCACTTGGGATTGGCCTCCGTGGAACGAGTCGTGCAATTGCGACGCTTCCTGCAAAGCAAGCTACTGACGCGAATTCATCACGAGACGCCGATCATAGCGGCGGGCGATTTCAACGACGTCTACGGGAACCTGGGCCGGCGAACGCTCGAACCGGCCGGATTCCGAACTGCCGCCCAGCGCACCAAGACCTTTCCCGCCATCCTCCCGATGCGTCCGCTCGACCGCGTTTATTGTCGCGGCAACGTGGAAGTCGTTCGCGCGTATGCGTCGCGAACCAACGTGGCACGGCACGCCTCGGATCACTTGCCGCTGGTTGTGGAGATGACTCTTTCGCAATGAAGATCGGGAAAAAGGGAAAGGGGGGAAAGGGGGAAAGAAGGAAAGGAAGAAGGAAGGAAAGAAGAAGGAAGGAAGACGATGAGGGAAAGAATGAATCAAAACTCGTCTTCCCTTTTCCCCCCTTTCCCTTTTTCCCGATCATTTGATGTTCCCGTTTCCATTTTCCCTCCCGTTTTCGCTCTCGGTTACATATTGAGTAAGCATGCAATACGCCAGTTGGATCGCCACCGTCCTTCTTGTCGCCGATCTGTTGATCCGCATCGGGATCTCGCTTCGGATCATCATGCGGCGCCATCCGGTCGGTGTGTCGCTTGCCTGGGTGATGGTTGTACTGGCGCTGCCGTTTGCCGGAGCGGCCGTCTATCTGGTCTTCGGAGAACTCCGCTTGGGTAACCGCCGGGCGAAATGGGCGGCCGAGATCCACGAGCCGTATCAAGCGTGGCTCGGCGATCTGCGCGAGCGCTGTCAGATCGATTTCTCGACGCTGGGTCCCGAGTGCGAGCCGCTGGCGAAACTGACGGAAGCGGCGATCGAGATTCCGCCCATGCCCGGCAACGAACTGTGCCTGATTGACCGGACGGACGACGTGTTTCGATCGATTATCGCCGACATCGACGCGGCCGAGCGAACCTGTCACATGGAGTTTTACATCTGGAACTGCGGCGGTCTGGCCGATGAGGTGGCCGACGCCCTGTTGCGAGCCGCCGGGCGGGGTGTGATCTGTCGGGTTCTGGTCGATGCGGTCGGCAGCCGGGAGTTTCTCGGCAGCGACATGGCCCGACGCATGCGCCAAGGAGGCGTTGCGATACAGGCGGCCTTGCCCGGCGGGTTGGTTCGCGGGCTGTTCGTACGGTTCGATCTGCGGATGCATCGCAAGATCGTCATCCTCGACGGCCAGGTTGCCTACACGGGCAGTCTCAACATGGTCGATCCTCGCTACTTCAAACGAGACGCCGGTGTCGGGCAGTGGGTCGACGCCATGGTTCGCGTGCGCGGCCCGGCGGTCGAGGGGCTGGCGATCACGTTCCTCGAAGATTGGGAACTGGAGACGGGCGAAGGGGTCGAGAAGCTGGCCGAGACGGGCGACGTCCACCGCCTGGCCGAGCAAGGCGACGCGGTCGTGCAGGTCGTGCCGTCGGGCCCCTTGGTCCGCAACGAGGCGATCCAGCAGATCCTTCTGATGGCCATCTATGTGGCCCGGCGGGAACTGATCCTCACGACGCCCTATTTCGTGCCCGACGAAACGATGCTCACGGCCCTGATCTCGGCGGCCCGGCGCGGCGTTCGGATCACGATCGTCCTGCCGGCCAAGGTCGATTCGTTGCTGGTGCGTTTTGCCGGCCAGGCCCATAAGGGCGAGTTGCTCGCGGCGGGGATCCGGGTCGTGCTCTTCAACGGTGGCCTTCTGCACACGAAGTCGATCACGATCGACGGCCAAATCAGCCTGTTCGGCTCGCTGAACCTCGATCCGAGGAGCCTGTATCTGAATTTCGAGATCACGCTGTCGGTCTACGATCGCGCGTTCACCGCCGAACTGCGCCAGTTGCAGCAATCCTACATCGACCAGTCGGAAGCGATGGATCTGGCAGTCTGGCAGTCACGGTCCGTCCTGCTGCGATTTACCGAAAACGTGGCCCGACTCGTGGGCCCGCTGCTGTAGCCGAAGTCGCAAGACTTCGGGCGGCGCAACCTCACGGGGCTTTCTGCCTGAACTCTTGCGAGTTCAGCTACAAGAAAGTGGGACTTTGCAGTTCTCCTGGCCCTTGACTTTGCCTTGGACTGCCTCATACTCGGACTTCTGTGTGTAGAACAGCCTGCCGAGAAGATAGGAAGACTAAATGAAACGGGCAAAGATCACGATCGTTGGAGCCGGCAATGTTGGGGCCACGACCGCCCATTGGTGTGCGGCGGCCGAGCTTGGGGATGTCGTGCTTCTTGATATTCCTCAGACCGAGCAGATGCCCA
>JAZFUB010000112.1:0-5557 GCA_036447015.1 Thermoguttaceae bacterium
CCCGATTACACCCCCCGGCGTTTTCGCGGCGGGGCTGCCCGGGCGGGTTTCGCCCGACGCGGGCTTTACAAAACGCGCGGGCCACCCCCGGCCGCTAAACGACGATGGCGAACCGTCACTTCTCCAACTCGTACTCCTTGAGCTTTTTGTGGAGCGTGTTTCGGTTGATGCCCAGTCGGGCGGCGGCTTTGGTTTGGGTGTTGTCGCAGGCGGCCATGACCTGGGCGATCAATTCTCGCTCGACCCGATTGACGATCGATGCGTGCAGGTTGTCGGCCTGTGTGCCGGCCATCGTGATGCCTTGTTCGATCAACTCGGCGGCCAGCGTTTCCAGGTCGGCGCCCCGATGGCGGCCGATGCGGCGGGGTTTCTGGCCGAGCACGGCCTCGGGCAGTAGATCGGTCGTTAGTTCGTCGCCCGAGGCGAGCACCACGGCGCGTTCTATGTAGTTTTGTAGCTCGCGAACATTGCCCGGCCAGTCGTAGGCTTGCAGGGCGTCGATCGCCGCCGGCTGGATGTGCGGCACGTGGCGATTGTTCTCCTCGTTGTAGATTCTCAGGAAGTGGTGGACCAGCTCGGGAATGTCCTCGCGACGCTCGCGCAGCGGAGGCAGATAGATCGTGATGACGTTGAGCCGATAATAGAGGTCCTCGCGAAAACGGTCCGCCTCGACCTCTTCGAGCAGGTCGCGATTGCTTGCGGCGATCACTCGCGTATCGACGTGGATCGTCTGCGTATCGCCCACCCGCTCGAACTCGTGTTCCTGGAGCACGCGCAGCAGCTTGACCTGGAGTTTGCCGGTGGTCGAGTTGATCTCGTCGAGAAACACGGTGCCCGTATGGGCCGCCTCGAAGCGCCCGGTCCGGTTGTCGACCGCGCCGGTAAACGAGCCGCGGACATGCCCGAACAGTTCGCTTTCGAGCAGATTCTCGGCCAGCGCTCCGCAATTGACGCGCACGAACGGGCCGCTACCCCGCGAACTGAGCCGATGGATGGCCTTGGCGATCATTTCCTTGCCGGTGCCCGTCTCGCCGAGCAACAGAATGGAAGCATTCGACTGGGCCACTTTCCGCGTGAGCCGATAGACGTCTTCCATGGCCGACCCCGAACCGATCAGACCGGGGATCGGCGGTCCGGTTTCTTCTTGAATCGTATTGGAGGGGGACGATGACATGGGTTGGTTATCGGGGGTCACGAAGATGTAAATGTAGGGTGCGTCGGGACGCACCATCTTGAATCAGCGTCGAACGGCCGCGCTCACGCTGCGAAACCATCCGTCCAAGCCCACGGGCTGCGACCCGTGGGACGATGTGCCAAACAAGGTCACCCGTTTCGTAGGGTCGGTCCCACCGGTCGCAGCCGGTGGGCTTGGATTGTGTGTTCGTGCAACTCGAATGGTAATGCTCGAATTGTGGTGCGTGGTGCGTCCAGACGCACCCTACGGTGTCTCTTCTTCAATATCTTCCACTCGGGTCGGCGCCTCGATGCTATCGAGGATCGCCGCGAGGATGCGTTGCGTCTGCTGGTCGCTGTCTTCACTCGCGTTGTAGCGGTCGTACTGTCGCGAAATCTGGGCCGTCGTCAACAGGATGCCGAACTGCTCCGTGCTGTATTGAAATGCTTCGGAAGCCGCACTACGGACCTCGATCGGCTGGGTCAAGCGGGAAGCCAGATCGACTATCGCCTGTTGGCTTTGCACGCTGTTGATCTGTCGCAAGACGCCAATCGCTCGGATGCTGAGTTCGGGGACGTACCGGGCTGCCAACACGGCGTCTTGCACGCCCGCAACGTCGTACAACCGGCCCTGCGAGCGGCCCATCACGGCCAGCAACTCCAACGCCAAGCCGGCCTGTTGCTGTCGGGCCGCATGGTCGACGAACGTTCGCGGTGCCAGCGTAGCCAATCGGTCGACTTGCCAGCCGATCGCTTGATTGTCCAGCGGCCGGTAGAAGGCCAACGTCATCGGGTCGCGTCGGGCAATCTGCTCGGCCCGCTCGAAACGGTCGTGCGCGGCCAGCAATCCCACACGTAGCGTGGCCGTGCGGCGGTCGTGACGGAGTTGCTGCAAGAGGATGTTGGCCGTCGGGCCGTCGATCGAAACGTCGATCAGGGCCAATTCATAGTCGGGCGAGGCCGCGGCCAGGCGGATCAACTCGCGACCGGTAACCGCCGTATCGACTTCGAGACCACGTGTGGCCAACAGTCCGACCAATTCCCGAGCCCGCTCGCGATTCGGGCCGCCCACCAAGGCGCGCCGAACGCCGCCGGTCGCCGCGAAGTAGGCAAGCGTCCGTGGGACACGGCTGGAACCGGCAAACGGCTCGGTCGGTTTCAGGACAACGACGGCCTCGGCCGCCGCCAAGCGCAATCGCCTGTCGGGATGTTCCATTGCCCGAACCAGCGGAACCGCCTCGGCACCCCGATAGAGCAACTCCTCCGCGTCGCCGTGTTTCCCAAGGATTCGAGCCGCTTCGGCCGCTGCGACTGGATGATCGACAGCGATGGCGTATCGCATCGCATTTTCGATGGCCCCGGTACCGGCTCGGATCGCCTCGGCCTCGGTCGCATCGCCTTCGGTGGACGGCTCGTCGAGTCCCCTTTCGTAGGCCGCCGCTTCGAGCATCGAGGCCAGGTAGAGCTGCCGCACCTGGGCGTCTTCCGGGGCAAGGAGGTGCGCGTCGCGAGCAAGTCGGGCCGCCATCGCCAGCGCGGCGTCCTCGGCCGACACGCGTCTCGCCACGCACTGCTGTTTCTCGGCGTCCCAGCGCCACAATTCGACCTGCCCTTCGACGTCGGTGCGAACGGGCTGTTTGCGATTGAAGTATGCGTTTGCCCGATCGGTCAACAACCGTACGGCGACCGATTCGGTGGGCAGGCGGCCGACCAGCTTCAACAGCGCGGCCTCGGCGGCGTCACGCATGGCCGTATCACTTGCCGGCGAAAGGTACGGCCGGAGCAAATGGATCGACGCCGATTTGGCGTTCATGGTCCCCAGGACGTCGATCGCCTGGGTGGCGAGCACCGGGTCGGCGTGCTCCAGGATATCCAGCAGAGGCCCGATCGCCTCGGATCCCATTCGTGCCAGCGCCGAGCGAACCGTCGGATGCTCGGCCGCCCGAGCCGTGTCGCTGAGCACTGCAAGCAGACCGGCGACTGCCGCACCGCGCGCTTCCATCAGGCCGGCCAACGCTTCCTGGCGTGCGTCGGGCGAAGCGTCTTGAAGTTGCCCGATCAAACGGGCCACTCGCTTCGGATCCTGTAGGCGACGGAGCACTGCCGCCAGCACGGCGTCGGCGACCCGTTTCGCCTCGGGCAGCATCTCACGGTTGGCGGCCATGCCCGAGAACATCGGTGTACCGAACTCCTCGGCCAATGCGTCCCATTGCGAATCGTTCAACCCGGCGGCAAGGATCTTCGCGAGCATTTGTTTGCCCAAGTCGGGCCGCTCGAGATCGGCGAGGATCGATGCGGCCCGGGCCAACTCGGCCGGCGTGGTGGGATTCGTCTCCAACAGCGCCAGCACGGCCGGGTCCTCCGGTTCGAAACTGTCGACTTCCGGCTGCCCCACTTCCGGTTGCGGTTGCTGTGCCGAAGCCAAAGTGGCCACGCCCAGAACGGTCATGGCGGCAAACGCCCAGGCTCGAATTCGATAGCGGTTATGCATGATACGGTTTCGTTACGGTTCGCTGATGACGGTTTCTTCCTCGAAGAGCTTTTTCCAACCGGCCAGTTGCCGCCGAACCTGCTCGGGTCCGGTCGAACCGAAGCTGGTCATGGCCGCAATCGCTCGCTCGACGCCCAGCACCTCGTAGACGCTTTCGTCCAAGTCGGCGTGTGCTTCGGTGAAATCTTCCAACTTCAGATCGGCAAGTCGCACACCGCGGTCCATCGCCTTGCGAACCAGCCGGCCGACCAGACCGTGGGCCGTCCGTTGCGGGATGTCGCGACGAATCAAGTATTCCATCAGGGTGGTGGCATCGAGATACCCCCGGTCGAGCCGCTCGGCGATTCCGTCGCGGTTCAACTCGGCCTGGGCGACCAGCGGAGCAGCCAACTCGAGACACGCCTTGACCGTGTCGAACGAGTCGAAGATTGCCGGCTTGTCTTCCTGCAGATCGCGGTTGTAGGCCAACGGCAGCCCCTTGATGAGCACCAGCAGCGTTTGCAGGTTGCCCACGACCCGAGCCGTCTTGCCTCGGATCAGTTCCAGCACATCGGGGTTCACCTTTTGCGGCATGATCGACGAGCCGGTGCAGAAGGCCTGCGGGAGTTTCAGAAAGTTGAACTCGGCAGTCGACCAGAGGATCCACTCCTCGGCCCAGGTGCTCAGGTGCTCGGCGACAAGCGTCAGAGTGAATGCGAACTCGAGCACGAAGTCGCGGTCGCTCGAGACGTCGATGCTATTGCCGGCCGTGCCTTCGAAGCCAAGCCAAGCAGCCACGTACTCGCGGTCGATCGGCAGACTCGTACCGGCCAGGGCGGCAGTGCCCAAACCGAGCACGTTGACTCGCCGCCGACAATCGGTCAGCCGCTGCCGATCGCGCTGAAACTTCTCGCAATAGGCCATCCAGTAGTGCGGGGCCAGGACCGGTTGTGCCCGTTGCATGTGCGTATAGCCGGGCAGAATGACGTCGAGGTCACCATCACAGCGCCCGATGAACGCGTTCTGCAGGTGGATCAGATTGGAATGGATCTGATCGATGGCATCCCGGGTCCAGAGCCGCATGTCGGTCGAGACCTGGTCGTTTCGGCTCCGGGCCGTATGGAGTTTCCGCCCAACGTCACCCGTCCGATCGATCAGTGCCCGTTCGATGTGCATGTGGATGTCTTCCAGTTCGCTACGGAACTGGAAGTCGCCCTGCTCAATTTCTTGGCGGATCTGCCCGAGTCCCTGCACAATTTGTCGGCACTCATCGTCGGTAATGAGCCCCACCTTGGCCAACATTTGGGCATGGGCGGTCGAAGCGTCAATATCATGCGCATAAAGTCGGCGATCGAAGCTCACGCTTTCCGTAAACTCCTCCACCCGACGGTCCGTCGCCTCGTCGAATACGCCACCCCAAGCCTTCTCAGCCACGATAAGTCCTTTGTGAGAAAGGAAAAAAGGGCAAATACCCACCCATTCCACTCTATCTGGCTCTTCTGCGGCAGTCAATAAGTGCGTACCACGCAGCCGTCCTATGGTTGCATATTCGCGCGACCAGATCCACTACTATGAGTGGTGCAATCACCCGCTCTGAAATGCCCTTCGCTGCACGAAATGCCGATGGCCCCTTGAAATCTGCATCCGAATCGTGCTAGCATTAGGAGATTTTATACACAGCGTCTCCCCGCCATGGTAGGGTCAGACGAACGTCGCCTTCCCGTCCAGCAAGAGGATACCCACCACGTGCCACGTCGCGACGACATCCACAAGATCCTGTTGATTGGTTCCGGCCCGATCATTATCGGGCAGGCCTGCGAGTTCGACTATTCCGGCACCCAGGCGTGCAAGGCGCTGCGGGAGGAGGGATACGAGGTCGTGCTGGTCAACTCGAACCCGGCCACGATCATGACC
>JAZFUB010000113.1:0-3846 GCA_036447015.1 Thermoguttaceae bacterium
GTCCAGCCGGACCAACTCACCCGTAACGTCATTCGACAGGATTTCGAGTTCTACAAGGCCTTCTGTGCCGCCAAGCTCGCCTTGGGTGGGACCGGAACCATCGAGGACGCCGGCGGACAGATGATCGCCTTCGTCAACAACAACACGGGCAGCTACCACTATTTGGAGGCCTGCGAGAGTGTCGGCGACCTGCTCGTTGCGAAAGGCAAACACGCTTCCGCGGCGGGATTCTATGGACGGCTGGCCAAGGCACCGTGGCCCGACTACAAGATGCGAGCCGGAGTGGCCATCGGTCGCGCCCAGCTTGCCCAAGGCCAGATGACCGAAGCGGCCAGGTCGTTCGACGCCGTGCTGGCTATCAATGCCCAGGGCGATCTGGCCAAGACACAACGTCTGGCGGCCACGCTCGGCAAGGCACGCTGCCTGGCCGCTGCCGGCCGGCACGACGACGCGATCGAAATGGTCGATGGCATCCTGGCCAAGTCCGATCCCGAAGATGTCGAGTTGTACGCCCGGGCCTACAATACGCTGGGAACCGCACTGCGCAAGGCGGGTCGCGATAGAGACGCCCTGTTGGCCTTCCTGCACGTCGATGTGCTCTACTTCACCCTGCCGGAGGCCCACGCCGAGGCCCTGGCCAATCTGGCCGAACTCTGGGATGCGATGCACAAGAACGAGCGGGCCGTGCGGGCTCGGGCAACCCTTGATGAACAGTACCGAAACAGCCCCTGGGCGAAAAAAGCCGGCTAACCCGGGCTAATCGGTGGATAAGGTGTCCACCACAAGTGGCAACACCATGCAATATTCCGGGGGATTCACTTTACGATCACCCGACCGTCGAATTACACTAGAAGGTTTGGATACCTCAGCGATCAATCGGAACAGTCTACTTGCTAAAAACAGTCTACTTGCTACACAAGCGTGGAGGTCATGATGCGTCATCGGTATTTGATGGGATGGTTCGGTGCGGGGTGCTTTTCCTTCTGGGTGTTCTTTGCAGCACTGACCACCTTCTCGACGGTCACGCTGCTGGACACCTCGTCTGCCGTGGCCCAGGAGGATGAATTCGGCATCGAGGAGCCTGCGGACGGCGGCGCCGCGGCCAACGAGACCGACGGCGAATCGAGCCCGCGGGGCGAGAGCCGGCTGGCGTGGACGTTCCGATCGCTGGGGTACTCCTACAGCATCGTCTTCCTTTGCCTTTCGTTCACGCTGGTGGCCCTGATCGTGATGAACCTTCTGACCGCGCGGCGCGAAAACGTCGTGCCGGTGGCGCTGGTCGAAGGCTTCGAGAGTCATCTGAACGAGAAACGCTATCAGGAGGCCTACGAGATGGCCAAGGCCGACGAATCGTTCCTCGGCCAGGTCCTTTCGGCCGGACTGGCCAAGCTTTCCTCGGGCTACGAGCAGGCGATCGAAGCGATGCAGGAGGTCGGCGAAGAAGAGAACATGAAACTCGAACACCGCCTGAGCTACATGGCCCTGATCGGCACGGTCAGCCCCATGGTCGGGTTGTTGGGAACGGTCCAGGGTATGATCGCGTCGTTCCAGGTGATCGCCCAGAGCACCTCCGGCGCGCCGAAACCGGCCGAGTTGGCCGGCGGTATTTCGACGGCCCTGTTTACCACGCTGTTGGGTCTGTTCATCGCCATCCCGGCCATCGCCGTATACAACATTCTCCGCAATCGGGTTGCCCGACTTGTGCTCGAGGTGGGTATCCTCAGCGAAGGACTGATGAGCCGCTTCTCGAACGTCGGGACCCCCGGCGCAGCCGTAAAAAAGAAGTAGTGCAGCCGCAAAGAAGAAGTAGCGTTTCTCACGACACGACAGAAGCATCGCACGCGGGAGTGGATCGATGAGGCTTAAGAAAAAATCGAGTGCCGGAATGGCCGAAGGCGACATGACCCCGATGATCGATATGACGTTCCAGTTGATCGCCTTCTTCATGGTGCTGATCAACTTCTCCGAGGCCGAGCAGAACGAGCGGATCCGTCTGCCGTCGAGCGAACTGGCCAAACCGCCCGAAAGACCCTTCGAGGCACCGCTGACGCTGCAGTTGACCAGCCAGGGAACGGTGATCTTCGGCGGGCAGGACATACCCTTGGCCGGACTGAAATCGACGCTGCTGCGGGAGGCCCAGTTGCTCAACGCGACTCCGGATCGTAGCGTTGCCGACGCCACGATCATCATCCGCGCCGACCGGACCGCCAAGACCGGCGTCGTGCAGGAGGTGATCCAAGCCTGTCAGGAGACGGGCTTCGAGCGGTTCGCGCTGCGCGCGAAACAGCAAGAAAGAAGAACTTAGCCGATGAAAGTCCGCAACACCCAACGTCATGCCGACGAAAAGGTCGAGTTGCAGATGACGCCGATGATCGACATCGTCTTTCAACTGCTCATCTTCTTCATCATGACCTTCAAGATCGTCTCGCCCGAGGGCGACTTCAATATCCGCATGCCGCTGGCCGCGCCGAGCGAAGGCATCCCCGATCCGTTGCAGCTACCGCCGATCAGGGTCCGCATGGTGGCCAACGCCGACGGGAGCCTGCGCGGCGTTCAGATGGGCACGCGAACGCTTAGTCAGGAGAATCCGTTCGACGATCTGCACATCCAGATCCGCGAGATCGTCGGCGACGACACGGGCCCCGGCTCGGTCGCCGAGAGCACCGAGATCGAACTCGACTGCGACTACAATCTCGACTTCGAGTACGTCATTGCCGCCATCACGGCCGTTTCCGGCTACGTGGCCGACGACGGCATGGGCGTGATCAGGCTGGTCGAGAAGATCAAGTTCTCGCCGCCGAAGGTCCCGAAATAGGCGCGTTCGCCGATGAAAGTCCGCAACGTCCAACGTCACGCCGACGACGGCATGAGCGTGATCAGGCTGGTCGAAAAGATCAAGTTCTCGCCGCCAAAGGTCCCGAAATAGCGGTCGACAAGACCGACGGATCCCTTCCCCGTTCAGTAGCCCCCGCAATCTGGGCCATGCGGCTGCCCGCGATCTGGGCCATGCTCGCGCCGTTGACCTTGACCGGGCCACGCTGAGCGACTATTCTCTCCGCCTTGTGGCCGGACTATGCGCCGGTCCTTGCCTTTCCACGTGCCCTCATGGAAGTCGGCTTCAAGGAAAGAATGGAATCGTTCTGGTTGGTTGCTTATCTGGTCCCGGCCTCCCTGGCGATTGTCCAGGCGCTGGCAGTCGCGTTGCAGACGTGGGAACACCGTCGCTACGTCCGTAGCTGCATGCGCGGGTTGCAGCGGCATCGGCCACGTGGCCGCGTTGCCGTCTTTGCTCCCTGCAAGGGCATCGACGTCGATCTTCAAGACAACCTCCACGCTCTGCTGCGGCAGGACCATGACAATTACGAGGTGACGTTCATCGTCGAAAGCGCGGACGATCGGGCCTGCTCGATGATTCGCCGCGTCATGGCCGATCATCCGTCGGTGGCCACGCGATTGGTCGTCGCAGGCAAAGCCACGTCGACCGGCCAGAAGATCCACAATCTTCGGGCAGCCACGGCTTGGCTCTCGCCCGACGTGCGTTACTTGGCGTTCATCGACTCCGACTCCCGGGCGCGGCCCGACTGGCTGCGGATGATTGTCGCGCGACTCAGCCGCCGCACGTTTGGGGCCGTTACCGGTTACCGTTGGTTTGTCCCCAAGCGGCCCACGTTCGTCAACTACCTCCTTTACAGCATCAACAGCAACGTGATGGCGTTGCTGGGGCGAAGCAGCCACTACCTGATATGGGGTGGCTCGTGGGGAATTCGGCGCGACGTGTTCGAATCGATCGGGCTGCACGACGCCTGGGACGGTGCCTTGACCGAAGATCTCGTCGCCAGTCGCCAA
>JAZFUB010000114.1:0-4681 GCA_036447015.1 Thermoguttaceae bacterium
TCGGCGGTTGGGCGGTCGTTGCGCTCTGCTTGACTTGGCTTCTGCTGGGAAGGGAACGTCCGACACTCCGCTCGACCTGGCCGGCAATCGTGCTGGGGTTCATCCTGTCGCTGCCCGGGTTGGTCCCGTCGGTCATGCTGAACTGGGGAACCGACGGGGAGGTCGTTCGCTGGGCCAATCAAGTTTACGTCTATGGCCGCTTGGCCCATCACCTCGCGCCGGGCCAGTTGCCCAACATCTTCGTCCTCCGTTTTGCGCTCCTGTTCGTCTTGTGGCTGATTCTTTCGCTGGCGACACTAGGGGCTCGGGAAGCCCTGGAGGACGGAGGGCTTCGGCGGTTTCGGACATTCGTCGGCGCGACCGTGGCGATCGCGTTGGTCGGTGTGGCGATCGCGCCGCTGGCCCACGTCGATCCAGCCCTGTCGGCCGGGCTGTTGCGATTCTATTGGTTTCGCCTGGCCGACGTGGCCGTGCCGGTGGGAGTGGCGATGACCGGTGCGACACTGATCGTCACGATGCGGCAGACGCAACCGATCGTCGCAAGGCTGCTTCTGACGCTGGCCCTTGTCGTGGGCGGTGTCCATCTCGGCATCCATGCGGTCGAGCGTTCCATACCGACGCAGCCGCCCGCCGACCGATTGCCCGACTACGTGGGCTGGCGGCATGCGTGCGATTGGATCGCCGACTCGGGCGAAATCCCTCGCGACGCAAAGTTCCTGACGCCGCGGATGGCCCAGACGTTCAAGTGGTACACGGGCCGCGGGGAAGTGGCCAATTGGAAGGAGGTCCCGCAAGATGCCGAGGCGATCAAAGAGTGGTGGGCGCGGATCAGCGACCTCCATGCCACCGGCAGCAACGACCCGACCGAGTACTGGCGTCCCTCGCTCGTCGAACTTGGGGCGGGGCGACTGCAAGAACTGGGGGCGAAATACGAGGCCGACTACGTACTGACCTTCTCCAGACCACGGCTACCGCTGCCGATCGTCTATCCGGTCGACGGGCTGCATCGGAACCGTACCTATGTCGTCTACAAGCTTACACCGTGGCGCATGTCGGAGTAGACGGCCTTCCGCTGGTTCTTGAAGAAAGCGATTGCGATGCGTATTGCACGAATGATCCAGGCGGTTGACGCACACGCCTGTGGCGAGCCCGGCCGGGTGATTGTCGGCGGCGTGCTCGATGTGCCCGGCAAGACGGTGTTCGAGAAGATGCAGCATCTCGAGAAAAACGCGGACGGCCTGCGCAAGCTGATGCTCAACGAACCGCGAGGCTATCCGGCATCGAACTGCAACCTGATCGTGCCGCCCTGCCATCCGGACGCCGACGCGGGCTACATCATCATGGAACACACGGAATACCCGGGTATGTCGGGGACGAACACGATCTGTGTCGCGACCGTTCTGCTCGAAACCGGCATGGTCCCGATGTCCGAACCGGTTACCGAACTGACGCTCGAATCGCCGGCCGGGCTGATCCGCGTCAAGGCCGAGTGCGAAGGCGGCAAAGTGCGGAACGTCACCTTCCGGAACGTACCGGCCTTTGCGGTCCATCTCGATCGGGAAATCGACGTGCCCCATCTCGGCAAGGTCACGGTCGACGTCGCCTATGGCGGGATGTTCTATGTCATCAGCGACGCGACGCGTTTCGGGCTCAAACTCACACGGGACGAGGGCGGCCGGATCGTGCGGATCGGCGAGATGATCAAGGCCGCCGCACAGGAACAATTGCCGGTCGCTCATCCCCAACAGCCCGGCTTCGAAGGGATCACAATTGCCGTAATGACCGCGCCGCCGTTGGGCTCGGGGGCTGATGCGCGCAACGCGGTCGTCGTCTCGACCGGCAAGCTCGACTGGGACCGAGAATCGACCTGGACCGGCGTGATCGACCGTTCGCCCTGTGGCACCGGCACCTCTGCCCGAATGGCGGTCCTCCACGCCAAGGGGGAGCTAGGGTTGAACGAGGACTTCCGCCACGAGGGGATTCTCGGGACGATCTTCACCGGGCGACTGGTCGAAGAAACGAAGATCGGCCCTTACACGGCCGTCGTTCCGACGATCAGCGGAAGGGCATGGATCACCGGCTTTGCCAGCTATGTCCTCGACGAGGAGGACCCCTTCCCGGAAGGCTTTACGATCGGCGATATTTGGTAGCATACTGGAGGAGTGGAAAAGGGGGACTGGCTCCGAGCCACAGCAGAGGTCGAACCCACGGAAAACGCCCCCGGCTCGGTGCCTGTCCCCCTTTTCCACGCGTCGCTTACCGGCGGGCCATCATTACAATCAAGCCTTGACCTGCAACAGTGAACCTCGGGAGACATCGACGTGAAGGACTCCTTGACGAAAAACACGCACAAGATCATCCCCGGTCTTGTGTTGCTGGCAACCATTCTACTCGCCAATGCTCCATTGCGGGCCCAGCCACCCGTGCCGCAGCTCATCCCCGAGGTCGATTACGCCAGGCAGGCCGACTGGCAGCAGACGATGCTCGATGCACGCCGGCGTGTTCGCAACGCGGGTGGGAACGTCGACCTGACGACCGGATCGGGATACGCCGCCCGGTTCTGGAAGGATTTCCCGATCCAGACCGACTGGCTCATGCAGGACAGCGAGGGAGAAACGAGCGAGTGGAAGCGTGGCCTCGACGGCAAGGGCGATCTGGCCAACTATCTGGAAACCGACCGCAGCACGGCGCTCGAACGGAAACTGATCGAAAAGGTGTTGCCCGAGTGCGGCAAAGAGTCCGACACGCTTGGCCGAGAATTGCGGCAATTGACCGCCGGCGGCGGGCCGGAGGATCGCCGCCTTCTCGACCTCTACGTGAAGGCCTGCCTGATTCGTCGTGTCGCCAGGCTCAAGCCGTTGCTCGAAAAAACCCGGCAGGTCGTCTTCGTCAGACATCAAAACATGGGCAACATGAATTTCGGATACACCGAATACACTCGATGGGAAGGCAACAAGTACGGCGGGCTGTGCCGGCTCGATCTAGATAACGAGGCAACCGCCGATGGGAGGTTTGCGGTCGTCACGACATTGATCGGAACCGACACCGGCGGCACCATCCGCGATCCGGAACTTTCTTATGATGCCAAACGCCTCCTGTTCGCATGGCGCAAGGATACTCATGAAAGCCGCGATTACAGTATCTACGAGATGGAGTTGGCCACGGGCAAGACTCGGCTAATCACCGGCGCAGACACCTATGGCGCAAGCTACGAGCCGTGCTATCTTCCCGACGGCAATATCCTGTTCAATTCGACGCGGATCGTTCAGACGGTCGACTGTGCAGGGCCCGACGTGAGTAATTTCCATATCTGCGACAAGGATGGACGGTATGCGCGGCGGATCGGTTTCGACCAGGTGCATACGCTCTTCCCCACCGTGTTGGACGACGGACGGGTGGTCTACATGCGCTGGGATTACAACGACCGAAGCCAGGTCTACACGCAGGCCCTGTTCCAGATGAATCCCGACGGTACGGCCCAGACCGAGTACTACGGCAACAACACGTTCGAGCCGACGAACTTCTTTCATCCACGCGGCGTTCCCGGCACCTCGAAGGTGATGTGCCTCGTCGGCGGACACCACACGCCGCAGAGTGGAAAACTGGTCGTCGTCGATCCGTCGAAAGGCCGCCAGGGCACCGACGGCATCATCGAAATTCCCTCGGGCAAGAGGCCGCCCTATGAGCGCACCGACATGTATGCCAAACAGGGCGGCCATTTCTGCTACCCCTTCCCGTTCGACGAGCAGTCGCTGCTGGTAAGCTACGATCCGCTGGCCTACTTTCGCAGGCTCCCCGACGGCACCGAAATGCACGGCGACACCAAGGACATCATACGCTTTCACCTCTACTACATGAGAACCGACGGCCGTCGCGAGGTTTTGGCGGCCGACCATCGCATCTCCTCGATGAAACCGATCCCCGTCATACCCCGGGCGGTTCCGCGCGCCCGGCCGTCGGTCGTCGACTATCGCCGAAAGACGGGCACTTACTTTATGCAGGACGTCTACTACGGCCCGGGGCTGACGGGAATTCCGCGCGGGACGATCAAGCGGTTGCGCGTGGTGGAACTCAGGTTTCGGGAGATGGATATCGGCCACAACGAGTCGACCGGCAAGGGCGGCAATGCGGGCGTGGTTACGCCCATCGCCATAGGGACCGGGGCCTGGGACGTCAAAGCGATCCTCGGCGACGCCACCGTTTACGAAGACGGATCGGCCATGTTCGAGGTGCCGGCCAGGACGCCCGTCTACTTCCAGGCACTCGACGAGAAGAACCGGATGATCCAGACGATGCGTTCCTGGTCGACGCTCATGCCGGGCGAAACGTTTTCCTGTGTCGGCTGTCACGAGGACAAGAACGAGCCGCCACCGCAAGTCGACCGCCCCAGCCTGGCCATGCTGGCGGGCGTGGAGAAGCTCAAGCCCTTCTACGGGCCGACTCGCGGGTTCAGCTATCCGAAAGAGATCCAGCCGATCCTTGACAAGCACTGCATTGCGTGTCACAAAGTGGGAGGCGCGGCCGCGGATTACCTGCTCACCGGCGAGCCGGTCTACTACAAACACGCGCAACGCAACTGGGCACGCTCCTATCTCACGCTGACCGCGACACCGGACAAGAGATATGAGTTGCACCAGGAGCGGGGCGCAGCCAACGAGATCGTCAACTGGATCAGCAACTC
>JAZFUB010000115.1:0-2191 GCA_036447015.1 Thermoguttaceae bacterium
TAGGTCGGCAAAGAAACGCGCGGGGCAAGCCCCGCCGCTAAACACGGTTGTGAACCTTGAACCGTTGTAGCGTGTCCTAAACTCTTTACCGACGAAATCGAGAAATAGAAGAGGAGAAACGGTCGTGGAAAACAGCCCTCAGACAGTCTCCGAGCCGATGAGTTCGGAAGCAACCATCAAACTATTCGACCAGTTCGTGGTGCCCAACTACGGCCGGTTTCCCGTCTCGCTGGTCCGCGGCGAAGGGTCGCTGGTTTGGGATAGCGAGGGCCGGCGCTATCTCGATCTGTTCCCCGGCTGGGGATGCAACCTGTTGGGACACTGCCCGGCGCCGGTCGTCGAGGCCGTCCGCGAGCAGCTCGGCCAGTTGATCCACGTGCCGAACACTTGGTACATGGAGGCCCAGGGGCTGTGGGCAAAGGCCCTGAGCGAACGCAGTTTCGGCGGTCAGGCCTTCTTCTGCAACTCGGGAACCGAGGCGAACGAAGCGGCCATCAAACTGGCCCGATTGCATACGCCCAAACAGCGTTACAAAATCATCACGTTCGAAGGCGGGTTCCACGGCCGAACGCTCGGTTCGACCGCGGCCACGGCACAGCCCAAGTATCACGAGGGGCTCGGCCCGTTGATGGCCGGGTTCGTCTATGCACCGTTTGGCGACCTCGAAGCGGTGGCCCAGTTGATCGACGACGAGACGGCCGCCATTCTGGTCGAGCCGGTCCAAGGCGAGGGAGGCATCCGGATTCCGCCCGAGGGGTTCCTGGCCGGCCTGAGAAAACTGGCCGACGACAATGAACTGCTGTTGATCTTCGACGAAGTGCAGACCGGTTGCGGGCGGACCGGCGAGTGGTTCGGCTACCAGAAGTTCGACGTGACGCCCGACGTCATGACGCTGGCCAAGGCGGTTTGCGGCGGGCTGGCCGGCGGAGCCATGCTCACGACCGCGGAGATCGCCCCCAGCCTGCGACCGGGGATGCACGCCGCCACGTTCGGCGGCAATCCGATTGCGGCCCGGGCCGGCATCGCAACCATCGAAATGATCGAACGAGAAAACCTGCTGGAAGCGGCCAAACGGCTCAGCCAACTCTTCCACGACCGTTTCAGTCAACTCCAGCAGCAATGCAATCTGGTCCAGGAAGTTCGCGTCTGTGGACTGATGATCGGTGTCGAACTGACCATCGAGGGTGCCGAAACGGTCAAAGCCTGCATGGAACGTGGACTGTTGGTCAATTGCACTCAGGGCACCGTGATTCGGCTGCTACCGGCAATGAATCTGACAGAAGAACAAGCCAACGAGGGTTGCGACATCTTGGCCGACGTGATCACGCAGCAAGCCGATGTCGGTACGCCGCCGCAGTAGTTTTCGTTTTCGTTTTTGGAGTCTTGCGTTGACATACCCTCGCGACGGACGTGCAGCCTGGAGTCGGAGAACCCGGTAGGAATAGAACCATGCGAAATCTGATCACATTGGCGGATCTTTCGGCAAGTGAAATCGACCGCATCTTCTCGATCACCGAAGACCTGAAATCGAAGGTCGACGCGGGGCTCCGCGAGCCGCTTCTGCCCGGCCGGGTGATGGCATTGCTGTTCGAGAAACAGTCGCTAAGGACTCGCGTCAGTTTCGAAGCGGGAATGGCCCATCTGGGCGGAACCACCCTGTTTCTCGGCCAGGAGGTCGGGTTCGGGCGCCGGGAAAGCATGGCCGATTTCGGGCGTGTTCTCAGTCAATATATCGACTTGGTGGTGGTTCGGGCCAATCGCCACGAAACGGTCGTCGAGTTGACCGAGCATTGCACGTGTTCGGTCATCAACGGCCTGACCGATTTTGCCCATCCCTGCCAGGCCATGGCCGATCTTTTCACACTGAGCGAACTGAGCGGCAATCTCGAAGGTCGCACGCTGGCCTACGTGGGCGACGCGAACAACGTGGTGCGAAGCCTGGCGCTGTGCTGCGGCAAGGTTGGAATGAATCTGGTCATGGCAACGCCCGAGAAGTACCAGTTCGACGACAGCGAAATCGCTTGGATCAAGCAGCAGGTGCCCGAGCTGCAACTGACGGTAACCACCGATCCGGCCGAGGCCGTTGCGGATGCCCTGGGCGTCTATACCGATGTTTGGGCCAGCATGGGGCAAGAGAGCGAGCGAGAGACACGCCGCCGCGATTTCGCCGATTACCAGGTCAACGCCCGGT
>JAZFUB010000116.1:0-10636 GCA_036447015.1 Thermoguttaceae bacterium
GGGGGGACCCTGTTCCTCGACGAAGTGGGCGAGATTCCGCTCGATCTGCAAGGCAAGCTGTTGAGGGTTCTCCAAGAGGGCGAGTTCGAACGCGTCGGCGAGGAGGGCACCCGAACGGTCGACGTGCGTATCGTCGCGGCGACGAACCACGATCTGAAACAGGAGATCGCGGCCGGACGGTTTCGCCAAGATCTCTATTATCGGCTGAATGTCTTTCCTGTCGAAGTCGCGCCGCTGAGGGGGCGCAAGGAAGATATTCCCCTATTGGCACTGCGATTTGCGGAGCACGCCGCCCTGCGTTTGAACTGCCCATTGCCCAGGGTGACGCAGGCCAATATCCTCGAACTGCAGCGCTACGACTGGCCGGGCAACGTTCGCGAGCTGCAAAACGTCATCGAGCGAGCGGCCATTACGGCCCGATCGGGCGTCCTGCAATTCGACCTGCCCGACGCGGAAAACAGTTCCTCCGGCGATTTCATTCCCGCCATCGATCTACGCACACCCGGACCGGAGATCGTGACCGACATCGAGATGCAACATCGCCAGCGCGACAACATCCTGGCGGCCTTGCAGCAAACCGGCTGGAAGGTGTACGGTCCCGGAGGTGCCGCCCAACTGCTCCGTCTGAAACCAACGACGCTGGCCTCGCGGATGAAGAAAATGAAGATCAAGAGGCCGCAATGAACCATCGTCGTTTAGCGGCCGGGCTTGCCCGGCGCGTTTCGAACTGCTCTGGTCGCCAAAAACGCGCGGGGCAAGTCCCGCCGCTAAACACGCCTCCGCGCTAATCGACCTTCCCGATCGGTACGAGAATGACGCCGGCGAGCACAACGGCGCCGTTGGTTGGACTGACCGTCATCTTCACCTGCCCCGAACTCTCGATCGTGACCCGACAGTCCAACGGAAAGAGTTGTGGTTGCTTGAGGGCTTCGACCCCGACTCGGCCGCTCACCTGTCCGACAGGCTCGCCGTCGCAGCTAACGGTAAGATCGCAAGCGCAGCTGCTGCGGTCGGGTGTCCGGACGAGCCATGCCGTCAAACGGTACTGTCCCGCTGGAAGCTGCGGCGATTGCTTGATTTCCTTACCCCCGTACGCCCCATACATGATCGGCCGTAGCGGAATCGTCAGCGGCTCATCGATTTTCAGGCCATGCCGGGCGATCCCCACGAGTTCCGTCGGTGCCGCATAGGGCTCGCATGCGACGACCTCCGCGCCGGTTTCTTTTTCGCCAAGCGTCTGCCAGATGCGCTTCCCCGGATCGAAAAGAAACGTGAATTTGCCTGGCCGCGGGGCGATCGGATCGTGGACCGTTGGGCCGAAGTCATATCGAATCGGTGCGATCCCCAGACGCTGATTCAGCCGAACGTAATGCGGCAGCCAACGAGTGTTGAGCGTGACGATCAGCCCCTGGTCGCCTCGCGTGATATCGCCTCGTTGCAATGTGGCGGCCAGATCGCCAATCACACGCCGAACCTCTTCGGCAAGGGGACGGGCCACCTTGCGGGCCTCGTCGAGCCGGTCCTCGCCGATCAACCGATGCGCCGTACGGAAGGCCGACTCCAGTCGATGGACTTCGGCCGTGAACGACTCGATTCCTCGGAAGTACTCGATGCGGTCCTTTGCATCGGCTCGCATGCCCGTGGTGTCGAGATCGTCGAGCGGCCCAAGTCGCGCTTGCATGCTCTTCAGCACGGACTGCGGCTCGTCCAACGGCCGATCGACGAACCAGTCGCTTGTTTCCCGGGCGTACATCGGCGACTCGGCCATCCATTGCTGCAGATACCGACTGAACGTCTCCTGATGGGCCGAGCCGAACCAGTGTCCCGCGGCACGCCGGCAGGTTACCGCGAACGGTTCGTTGCGGGTTCGGCTCCAGGTCTGCCGCGCAAGCGACACGAAATAGAGGTCCAGCGGACGTGTCGTCCAGTGGATGATCCCGTAGCCGTGGGCCGAACAATGGGCATCGTCGAGCCGGTCCTGAAACTTGTCGAACGGCATAAATGGCCGCATCACATACGCCCCGTCGTCGTGATGGGCCCAAACGACCGGCAGCACCGGCCGATGGGCGGCCACTCGACCGATCACCGCACGACTGTCCGCGTCGCGGAGTTGCGATTGATCGACCAGCACCATCCAGTCCAGCGGGATCAGGGCCACACCCTCGGGCATGAAGCGGTCGGCCCCGGCCAGGAAACTATAATGCCAGGATCCAAAGGCGAGAGAAACGTCCCGGCGGCCAATCTCGACAAGTGCCTTCTCGCAGGCCCTGGCGATCTTGGCCATGCCGAACATGTGCCGGGCGTGCCACAGGTCTTCCGTGCCGGGTGTTTCGCGACACGCGACGTCGAATTCTTTCTGCCAGGCGTCGGGCATCTCTTCGTGCCGATAGCCCATCCAGGGCGTGCCACCACTGCGGTGCCACAATGCCAGCGTACCGATCTGCGGATAGGCCTCGAGCAATCCGGCCACTTGCGCCCGATAGAAGGCGTATCCACCGGGTGTGTCCGGGTTGGGGAGCCACCGGCCCTGAACCAGGAAACGATCCGATTCGTCGAGCAGCGTAATCAGTTCCTGGGGATTCCCCGGCGGCGTGTCGATATCGAGTGCAAAGACCACACGAACGCCACGTTGCGCGGCCCGGTCGAACACCTGTCCCATCAGTTCGTGTGCTGCTTTTGTACGATCGCCATTCGTACCATCGACTGCTGCCGTCGAGCCGAACACGGGCTGGTCGAACACTTCCGAACCGTGCATGTTCCGCACGTCATTGGCGTGATTGACGAACCAACTTCGCCCCAGCCGTGTCGACCCCAGATAGCCGACCGGTTTGTCCACGTCACGGAAGCGAAAACCGGCCATTGGGTTGTTCCCATAGGCGTGGACCATGATCGTGTTGAAGCCCATCCGCTGCGACCGCTCGATCCACTCGCACCAATGTTCGAGATTCCAGGTCGAGCAACTCGACAGGAAGTTGTGCCAGTTCAGCACGAGCCGCGTCGGCACGAGCGGCCGATCCGCCAGATCCCAGCCGACGAAATCAAACGGCCTGCCGAGCGGCTCGGGCGGGACGTCCATGCTGAGGTAACGGCCCTTCCCGAGTTCTTCGAGCAGGCCATGGACGCCGTACATTACGCCGGACGCATCGCGGCCGACGATCAGCCCGACGGTCTGCCCGTCCGTCTCGACGGTGGTCACGACGTAGCTCTCGGCTCCTTGCAGGCGGTCGGTAACCGATGCGGCCAATCGCGGCAGCGTTGCCGAAGTGCCCAAATGAATGACGTAGCGAGCCTCAGGCGGCGTCCGCCCTTGGCTCACACGAAAGACATCGTCCTTGTAGAGTTCGCTCAAGCCGTCGGCCAACTCTTGCGCAGCGATCCGAACGGGCGACTCGGCGTTGTTCGGACAGACGATCGCGACGGTCGGGCGAGCCCGTCGTGCGGCTGCGACTTGTGCAGTAAGGCCGGCAAGAAGAAGGGCCGGCACGAGCAGGCAGGGCAAGAGGCTCCGTCGGAAAGTCGGGTGCCATGTTCCACGCTTGCGTGGACATGTTCTGACGCCTCGAAAAGCATGCCCACGCGAGCGTGGAGCCTGGCACCCGCAATATCGAAGGACTTTGGTGACAAGTTGACCGGCGGTTGAGACGACCATCGTTGACCTTACGTTGGATTCATGGTTTCTTGGGCACATAGCAGAGAATCTTGCCGTCGATGGTGGAGACGAACAACCGGCCGCCCGCCGCGGCCATGCCGTCGAGCACCGGCGGGGCGTCCAGTTCGTACTCTGCGAGGAGTTCTCCATTGGCGGTGGAAAGTGCCAACAGGCGGCCGCCGCGGCGGCCTTCGTAGGCGGCCCAAGGTTCGGTCCGGTCGATCACGTCAGGCGAGCCGGCAGCCAATAGCGTGTTGCCGGCCGCGAGCATGGCCGTCACACGAACCGGCACCCGGGTCGACCAGCGCTTCGGGATGGGGATTCCTCCTTCGCGATTGCCGACACTGACGACTTTCTTCGCATCGACGGCCATGATCTGGGCCGTTTCCGCCGCGAACAGTTCATAGCCGTCGGTGCCCGGTGCGATGAAACCCCCGTATCCCGTCATCCCCTCGCGAGCCCGAACGCCATAGACGGTCGTGGTGTCGAAGACCAGGTACTCGGCGACCGGCCGATCACCGAAATACCATCGGGTTCGGCTGAACCACTCGTCGTCCAACATGCCGCCGGTCGTTCGAAGGACCGGAGCATCGCCCAGCGGCTCTATGGTCGGGAAGATCCGTCGCTGGCGCATGGAGATCGAATCGCCGTGGGCGACCAACAGGTCCTGCAACAGCCCGGAGTCGGCCAAACGGTCGGTTCCCTGGTCGACCTGCATCGACTGCTCGGAAGCGATCTTCCGGCGAGAGAGGATCTTGCCCGATTGTGCATCGACCGAAAAGGCCAGGATGCCGCCGTCGAGGAAGGAGGAGCGTCCGGCGGTGAAGTAGACCACGCCGTCTTTCACCAGTGGACTTCCGTGGATGGGCCATGCCGATTCGACTGCGCCGAAGGCCCCGACGAGACGTTCCTGCGGGGCGCCGCGCAACCGCCAGACGAGTTGCCCGTCGGACATTCGCACGCAATAGAGCCAACCGTCCGCGCAGCCGAAGTAGGCACGCCCGCGGTCGATCGTCGGCGGCGTGTCGATCCGCCCACCGGCGGTGAACGACCACGTTCGTCGGCCATCCTTTATGTTCATTGCCACGACTTGATGCATCTCGGGCACGGCCGCAAGGAGCGTTTCGCCGACGGCCACGCAACTTGTCGGCCGCGAACGCAGGTCGACCTGCCATGCCGGGTTCAACTCGGCTGAGAGGGAGGTGGCCGTCGAGCCGCTGCGCCGGCCGTCGTGTCGAAACATCGGCCAGGCCTCCGAAAGCGGAGAGTGGAAAGCGGAAAGCGGTTTGTCGAACGCAGGGCCGCGTTGCAGTTTGTGCGAGTCCGGTCGAGAGTTAGGGGTTGGCGTCTCGGGTGTCAGCGCCAGGAAACCGTTGAGTTTCGAGCTCATGTAGCAACTGCACGGATGGGGTGTCGCGTAGACCATGCCGTTGCACGGGAAGGCACCCAAGCGGCACGTGCCGCGGACCCAATGGTTCAGGTCGGTCGCTTCGCCCGCGTAATCGAGAAACTCCAACCCTCGATAGCTGGTCATCAGGAACCGCGTGGTCGCCTTGTTGCGGTAGCAACGGTGATGGTGGCCGTTGTCGAAGGCCTCGAAGTTGGAGACCTGCCGCTCGATCTGCCCGGTTGCCGGGTCGAGGCCCATGATGTTCGGCGTCTCGAAATCGTGGACCCAGACGAGCCCATCGACGACGAACACATCGGCCGGATGCCCCCATCCCCACGACGCGCACTGCCGATCCCAAAGTTCCTTGCCCGAGGTGGCCGAAAACGCATGCAGACGGCCTCGCACTCCGCGCCAGCCGACTCGTTTGTCCGGGTTCAGTTGGGCGAAGTAGAGCGTGCCGTCCTGATAGACGAGCGAACACATGTCGCTGAGCCGGATGTCGTAGCGCATGCGGTGTTCCGGAATCTCAGGACGCGCGGCCGCCCAGAGTTCGCGGCCGTCGGCCAATGACAGGCAGACGATCCGGTCGCGATCGACGAAGGAGACGCGGCCGTCGCCGGCACACATCGAGAGGTGGCTGATCCGCTCCATCGATCCGGTCTTCGAGCGGAGTCCCACATAGCGGCCCGTCTTCCAGAGCATTTCACCGCTGTCGACATCGATCATCGCGACCGATTTCCGGGCGGGCGGTTCTTCCGCTTGGCCCCGTCGCTGATCGGAACCGGTGCCGGGCCGTTGCGGGCCGTCGTTCAGAGCCAGGATCAGCCGGCCGTCGTGCAGGAGGATTTCGTCGGTGTGTTGGCTTCCCTCGAACGTTCGCAGCACTTCGCCGGTTGCCGCATCCAACTCGGTCAGCGGGGCGTTGAAACCGAGCGTGACGTAAACCCGATCGCCGACGGCCACCAACCGCCGCGCGATGTGCGTCGGCACGGTGAAGC
This sequence comes from Thermoguttaceae bacterium, assembly GCA_036447015.1. Lineage (GTDB taxonomy): Bacteria > Planctomycetota > Planctomycetia > Pirellulales > Thermoguttaceae > JAZFUB01. Next base: position 6,038 of record JAZFUB010000116.1, read on the forward strand.
GGCACTGCCAATCGTCGCTCCAGGTCCGCCAGCCCCACTCGGGCATCGCCTCACGCCACAGCGGCAGGCCGTTGAACGCGTCGCGGGCGACCAACGCCCATTGGTCCGGGGCGCTGCCGTCCATGCCGCCGGGCGCTTCGTCGACGACGTAGAACACGCGGCCGGCGGACGACACGAAGTTGGTCACGCTGGAGACCGTGTGGTGATGACGCAACCAATACGGCTTGGCAATCCACTGCAAATGCCGCGGCGGCCCGACGAGCGTGTCCTCGGCCACCGCGTTGCCGTCGGGGCCATGGAGCCAGTGCGTCCACTCGTCGATCTCGGCCGGCCGGGGCTTCTTGGTTGTCGTCCAAGTGTCGCCCGTCTTCACGTAAGCGACACCGAGCGGAACGAGCACGCGCATCGCCTCGGCCATGGTCACGGCGGCGGGCGGCTCGACGACCAGCAGGTTGACGAGGTTGTCGGTATACGGCAGACGCCGGCCGTCATACTGGGTGACGGAGACCTTGCCGTAGAGCCCGAGCGAGCGGATGTGGCGCCTGGCCCGTTCGACGTTCGCGGTCTCGGTGTCAAGGCCGTGCACCCTATATCGCGGGCCGGCACCCAGCGCGGCGGTGAGTTGTCCGTCGTTCACACCGACGTGAACGATGAGTCCGCCACGGACGCCCGTGTCGTTTAGGATTTGTTGGGCCAGATTGTCGGAGCAAACCCCGTTTGCCTGATAGTACGCAAGGATCAGGAGCATGAGGTGAGCGATCGTTGGATGGCTGCTGCGTCGCACGATCCATTCTCCCTTGGATGTGACGATTTGGCGTCGAATAAGCCCCGAAGGGGCGACAGTCAATAGCCCAGGGCGTAAGCCCTGGGAGTCAGGACGTCAACCGTGCAGGAGCCCCGAAGGGGCGGCAGATGGGGCAACGTGAACGCTACTGTCGCCCCTTCGGAGCTAATGATCATGTTTCGGTTAGCATTCCCAGGGCTTACGCCCTGGGCTATTGACGGTCGCCCCTTCGGGGCTGAAATCGTTTACTTCTTCGGCCCGTTCGCGGCGGACCCGGAGTTGGTGTCTTTGCGGAAGCTTAGCGACTTGATCACGTCGCCGGCCGGGGCCAGGGCTTTGGCGTTCAGCCGATCGGTCCGTTCGGCGATTCGGAACCACTCGGCTCGCATCGCGGCGACCCGGTCCGGCTGTTGGTCGGCCAGGTCATTCAGCTCCGTACGGTCTTGGTCGAGGTCGTACAATTCCCACTTGCCTAGCTTGGCGGACACGAGCTTCCACGAACCTTGGCGCAGCGCCCGATCGGTTCCGAAGTGGAAATAGAGCGGCTCATGCGGCGCCCGGGTCTCGCCGCGGAAGATCGGTGCCAACGATTTCCCCATCAGCGGATCGATTTGCCGGTCGCCGATCTGCTTGGGATAGGCCGCATCGGCCAGATCGATGAAAGTGGCCATGAAGTCGATCAGGTGGCCCGGCTGATTGGTCGTCGAACCGGGCGGTACCTTGAGACCCTCCGGCCAATGGACGATCAAGGGCGACGAAATGCCGCCCTCGTGCTGGTTCTGCTTGTAGAGCCGAAACGGCGTGTTGCCCGCATGGGCCCAGGCGGCGTCGTAGGTCCAGTAAGACTTCGGGTCCCAGGGCTTCAGGTGACGGCCGCGCGTGCGTTCGAAGGGGCACGCACCGTTGTCGGAACAAAAGAGAATCAACGTGTTGTCGAAAAGGTCCTTCTTCTTCAGAAACTCGACCAGCCGTCCGACGTTCTGATCCAACAGGTCGACCATCGCGGCGAAGACCTCCATGCGGTCGGCCTCCCACTGACGATCCTCGTCGCTGAGGCTGTCCCACGCGGGCACGTGATCGGGCCGCGGGCTGAGTTTCCACTTCGCCGGCAGAAGGCCCGACGCGAGTTGACGCCGATGGCGCTCGACGCGAAGCCGGTCCCAGCCCCCGTCGTACCGGCCGTCGTATCGCTCAACGGCCTCCTTGGGCGCGTGAAGCGGATAGTGCGGGGCATTGAAGGCCGTGTAGAGAAGGAACGGCTTGTCCGAGGCGGCAGCCTCTTCGAGAAATTCCAACGCGAAGTCGCCGATCGCGTGCGTCGTGTAGAACTCGCGGCCGTGGAGCGTGGCAGGAACCTTCCACGTTTCGCCGTTGAGCCGAAACGTGTTGTCGCCGGTGAAAAAGTTCGTCGCCCCGGAGAGATGGCCCCAGTATCGCTGAAACCCGAAGTCGGTCGGCTGTTTGCTCAAGTGCCACTTGCCGACCATCGCGGTGAAGTAGCCCGCACCGGAGAGCACTTCCCCGATCGTGGCGCCGCGGCTCAGTTGCACACTGCCGGCCTGATCGCAGTAGAGCCCCGTCAGCAGCGAGACGCGCGACGAGTGGCACTTGGCCGTGTTGTAAAACTGCGTGAATTGCAGCCCGCCGGCCGCAAGTGCGTCGAGGTTGGGTGTCTCGATCTCGGAGCCGTAGCATCCGATGTCGGCGAAGCCCAGGTCGTCCGCCATAATGAGGATAATGTTCGGGCGCTCGGCGGCGGTTGCTGCGGTGGGTATCAGCAGCAGGGTGAGCAGGGTCATCGTGAAACGGGGCATGTCTATTCTCCTTTTCGGGTCACAACAAAATACGCCGGGTGCCATGGGCGGCTTGTCCGCCCTTGAGTTTCAGGGGCAGGCAAGCTGCCCCTGGCACCCATTAGCCCAACCACATTACTTGGCGACGCGGAGCGTTTGTTCGTCGCGTGTGTCGGTTGCCTTGATGCCGTTGAGCGTTTTGACGCTGTCTCCTTCACCGACTTTGATCGTGTAGGCTCCCTTGGCGAACACTTTTGGGCTGAACGTCTTGCCGTTGATTCGCAGGGTGTAGACCGTCGTTCCGGTTGCCTCCTCGACGATCTCGACGACCTGGTTCGGTGTGTCGATCCGGAGCGTGGGCAGCCAGGCGACCGCCTTGCGGCCGTAATTGTCCTGCTGGTCGATCGTGATCGGCCAACCGGGATACGGTTTGGCGCTCGGGTCGGAGACGTCGACGTTGCGCGGCCAGCAGATCAGCTTGATCTTGCGGGTGCTTTTGTTCAGCCGAACGACACCGAAGCCCGCGGCCCGGGTGGTGAGCTTCGTTCCACCGTTCGGTTTCTTCTCGGGATTGGCTGCGGCGTAGCAGGTTACCTTGTTGGCGAAACCATCGAGATGGTCGCCCGTGTACGCCGGCGCACCCTCCGCACGGTTCGCGCCCGGTTCTAGCGGATCCCACCAGCGGAGATAGAGGTTCGCGATCGACGGCACGCAGAACGACACGTTGGCGTCGCGGAACTCATCGATCCCATGGTGGAAGACCGTGGCCAGGTGCTGGTCCCCGGCATAATGCAGGGCAAACGCCTTGCGCAGTGCATCGATCGCCTTGTTGCGTCCCGTCTGCGGCCAGCCGTTCGAGTCCATGTCGGCATGCAACCGTCCGCCGGCCCCGCCGTGAATATGCGCCCCGCCGCAGAAGATGGTCTGACTCAAGGCGACCTTGAAATCGGCATCCGTCCAATCACGTCCCCACTGGTCGAGGAATTTTAGTTGGCGCTCGCCCAGGAGGATGGCACCCTCGACGTCGACGCTGGCCGGATCGTAATCGGGGTTTCGAATGTGGTCGGGTCGGGGACCTTGTTTTGGCACGCGACCCGACGGGCCGGTCTTGAATTTGCGATCTTCGAGAATCGCGAAGCTGACGCGACCCCAGTTGAGGTTCGTGTAGTAGACGCCGATGCCTTGCGCGATCGGCGTGGGATCGAACGGATCGGGCAGGTGACTGGTCTGTGCCCGTTCGACTTCCTTGACGTATTCGGCCGACTTGAAGTATCCGCCGTCGTGTCCGGCGCCCGTGTGCGACTGGATGCCGCCCTCGCCCCAAAGGTTGGCCTGCCCGACGTCATGATCGTCGGGGATCGTGATGGTGGGGCGGTCCTTGATGATCTCTCGGAAGTCGCGGCCGAACTTCAACCAGGCCGCATAGTGCCGGTTGTGGTCGTAGACCTGATCGCCGGAGAAGAAGAGCAGGTCGGCATCGATTGTCTTCACATTATCGATCAAATCCTGCCGGGAGATATCGCCGCCATGGCCGGCGTGGATCGAGTTGCCCGTGAATCCGGCAACAACGATCTCTTCCTTGTCGACCGGATTTCGCCGCACCAGGCCTTGGAACGTCGCCTCTTTGCCGTGAAGTACGCGATAGGGAACGCCCTGCGTGTCGTCCCAGTCTTCGACGCGAAACGGGGCGGTCCAGCCCTGCTCGATGACCTTGGCGGTCGCGATCTGCTGCCAACGGCCGGCCCTTTCGACTTCGAGCCGCACCGTGCGATCGTCGTTCTCGTCGAGCGGATAGAGCTGAGCGTTGAGCTTCAGCGTATTGTCGTGAACCGTGTAGAGCGCGAAGCAGATGATATCCTTCTTCTGGACGGTTGGAATCGTAAGGCCTTGTGGTGCTGCATGGGCCGAGCAAGTCGTCAGGGCTGCGATAAGCAACAGGGCCATTGTCTTCGCGTGCATTGGTGTCTCCTTGGAGTCGTTTGGTGGATTCCGATACGCAATTGTCGTTTAGCGGCCGGGCTT
>JAZFUB010000117.1:0-5383 GCA_036447015.1 Thermoguttaceae bacterium
ATGCCGTCGTGCTCGATGCGTTTTCCTTCGACGATCCACTGCAACTTGCCGTCTTTGGCGATGTCGATCGCAAAGATCGCGCCGGCCATCTTCGGATCCGCCCGACGCCGGGACGCATCGTGCTCGTTGCGGCTGCCCAACAGCAGGTGGCCGGTTTTGGCGATCCATCCCCAGTAGGCGTGTTCCGCGTCGGGCGTTTCAGGGGCCGGATAGGTGGCCGTCGTTTCGCCGGAGATTGCGTCCAACTGCAAGCAGGTCTTGTTGTCGATGACGATGAACAGACCGTCGTCGTCGGCCACGAGGTTCGACGTCCCCATCGGCAGTCCGGTTCGCGTCGCGCCGAGGATCGTACGGTTCCAGTAGCAGACGCCGTTGTAGATGTCGTAGGCCATGACCCGATCATAGCCGGTCAGGAACATGGTGCTGCCGACGACCAGCGGCAAGGGCCCGGCCGCATGGCGTTCGACCCGGTCGCGGGGACCCGGTGGGCCGTACCAGAGGATGCCGAAGGGGCCTTTGACCAGCGGATCTTCGTTGCAGTACGTGTTGGCCGCCGTGGCGTAGTTGTGCGTCCAATCGGCCGAGCCGAGGACCCTGCCGCGGACGAGCTTCGTCCAATCGCCGTCGATGGTCACCTTGGCACCGAGCCTCTCCATCCAATGCAGGTCGCTGATCGACTCGTTGCGCTGCAACGGGAGGCCCACGTAGGCAACTCCACCGCAAGGTTTGGTCACACGAAAGATCTCCTCGGCATCGAACGACACTTGACGGCCGGGGAACGGACGTGCACAGATGACCAGATTGAAGACATACGGCGGAAAGGGAAGCCGCTTCGTGTCGCCTTGTTCGACGCTGATCCGGCCGCCGTAGAGTCCCGCCTCGGTCAGCGAGGCCCTGACCTGAGCAACCTTCTTAGCGTCCGGCTCGACGACGTAGACGTTCAACCGGGTACGTCGGGCAATCTCCAGTGCCAGCCGCCCCGCCTCGTTGGCACCGAGGATCAGGCAATAGCCTTCCCGGACATCCGAGCCGTCGACGATGTGCTCGGCCGTGTCGGCGTAGTGGTCGGCGAGAGGCCCCTTCGGCAGCGGACCGTTGGGCTGCCGAGGATAGACTTCCTTTGGCTCCTTGGTTTCAGTCTCCGGCACATAGCACCGCACGCTACCGTCGATCGTGCTGACCAGCAACCGCCCGTTGGCAACGGCCAGCCCGCGCACGCGGCTGTCGGTCGAATCGCTCCACAGCAATTTGCCGGTGGCGGCGTCGATGGCCAGCACCTCCGACTCGCCGCCGGCGTAGATCACGTTGCCGGCGAGGATCATCGACTCGTTGGCCTTGCGCGGCAACATCCAGGCGGCTTTCTTGGCGAACTTCGCAAAGATTTTCTCGGCGGCGGCCGGCCATTGCTCGTAGTTGGCCCGGCCGTATTTCAGCGTGGTCTCCTTCAGCCGGCGGCCGATCGGACTGTCTTTGCCGTGTTCGGCAAGCGACTCCAAGGCCGTCAGATGCGACGCGACTCGCAGCCGCTTGTAGGTCTCCTCGAACTCTTTGCACTCAGCCTTTGCCAACTCTGGCAACATCGCCTGGCGGACGGCCATCACGTGATGGTCGGTTGCGACGTAGGCCATGCCGTTGTGGAAGACAGCACGTCGGGCGTTGAACCAATTGAAGACGAGTCGGCCCTGCTGCGTTCGGTTGTATTTGTCGGTCCACTGTCCGTTTGGATCATACGCCAACAGGCCGGCCTGGCCGTAGACGATATTGTCGCCCCAAAGCTGGGCATAGGAGCCGCCGTTGTGGAATCGCCATTCGTGATGCGGAATGGGCGTCTGGAAGTCGATCGGGCTGCCGTCGGCCAGGTTCCATCGCCTCGGTGCCACGCGCGACGTCATCCAGATCGAGTCGTCCGACGCCAACAGATAGCCTTGCGGCGAGTTGCTGCCGACGCCGCCGTTGTCCAATTGCCGCCGCCAGAGGATCCGGCCGTCTTCTGCATCGACTGCGAAGAAGTAGATGCCCTCGGACGGAAACAGGCCGGCGGTAAAATAGGCCCTGTTGTTCTCGACCATCACACCGGTACGCAACGGCCAAAGCGAGGTGAACCGGCCCGTGCCGAGCATCTTCTCGTCGGTCGGCGCGGCGTCGACCGTCCAAACGACCGATCCGTCGGCCGCGTCGAGGCAATAGGCGGTCCCGTCGTCGGCACCGAAGTAGGCCTTGCCTTGCCAAAGGGTCGGCGCCAATCGGGGCGGTCCGTCGGTGTGGAAGGTCCAGAGGACGTCTCCCTTATCGGCATCGATCGCATAGATCATGTTCTCGGCCGAGGAAGCGAAGGTGACCGTGTTGCCGACGACCGTCATGCGCGGCGCATCGTCGTAGCTGACGTTCGGCGCGTTCTTGGTCGCCCCATAGCCGTCCACCGGTCGGGCCCAGCCGCTGGCGGGTGGCGAGGGGGAACGGAAGATCCAACTGGCCGACAGCGGCGGCGAAAGCTGCTCCGCCGTGACGCCGGTCCGTCGGTTGTCGTGGCGATACGTGGGCCAATCGGCGCCGGCCAGAAACAGGGTCGCCAGGATGACGCCCATACAGGCTCGTCTTGTGTAGCGATCGGTCGACATGTCGGGTCTCCTGCGGCCGTCTGTTGGAATCGTTTCCTCGCCGTCCATACCGTGCCCTTCAATCGTAGTTGTCTTTCCCGCCGGAAGCAACCTGGGTGTGGCCGGCGCTCCTCGCAAAAAATATGCTATAGTTAAGATGGCGATTCCTTGCTTTTCAGTCAATTTCCTTTAGCTGCAACGTCTTGTCTATGCATCGTCCCATCATCGGATCCACCGCAACACCGCCATGTACCGTGCATCAGCCAATCCTGATAGGGTGGGGGCACCCGTGCGCCGGCGTCGACACCGGTTTCCTTGGAAGGTCGCCGCTGTCGTCCTGGTGTTGGTTGGGGAGTTGTCGTTGGTGCTGATCAGCACGTGTCTGGATCCCGGGACGCGATACGCTTGGAAAGAGTGGGCGACCAGTGGCCTGAAGGCCGCGACCGGACGCGAGAAGACGTCTTCCGGCGGCAGGAGGGCGCGCCGACGTGCGCCGAACATGCAGATGGTCTATCTGGGCGGCGGAAAGGCCGATTTGGGCCAGTACAGTATCGAGGTCTACGATCCGCTGACCCAAAGCATCCTGCGAACCGATTTCCGGCTGAAGGCCTCTACGGCCTGCACCAGTGAAGGCGAATTCCGCCGCTTCATGGACAGCAATCGACACTTCTTCCGTGAGCAAGTGATGGTCACCGTGCGAACGTGCCGGTTCGAGGAACTGGTCGAACCGGATCTGAGACTGCTCGGCAAGAAACTGGTCTCGCGAGTGAATCTGGCGATCGGATGGCCCTTCCTCAAGTCGGCCAATATCGCCGACTATCAGCCGATGGAATCGGTCGACGCCCTCCCGTTCCAACCGGTCGCGACCGAGGATCCGGACGACGTGATCACCAAATACGAGATCCCCTTCTGAGTCGGCCAACACCTTGCTCAGTAATTCGGTGTCGGCGGCCGGTAGTGACTCATGTCGACCGACTTGAACCACTCGATCGTCGTGACCAGCCCCTCGCGCAATGCGACGGTCGGTTCCCAGCCAAGGTGCTTCATTGCCAGGGAAATGTCCGGCTGGCGCTGGGTCGGATCGTCTGCCGGAAGCGGCCGATTGACGACGCGAGACTTCGATCCGGTAAGCTCGAGAATAATTTCGGCCAACTCGCCGATCGTGAATTCTCCCGGATTGCCGAGGTTCACCGGGCCGATGAAGTCGTCCGGTGCGTCCATCATGCGGAGAATACCCTCGACCAGATCGTCGCGGTAGCAGAACGATCGGGTTTGCGACCCGTCGCCGAAGATCGTGATATCCTCGCCCTTGATCGCCTGGCAGATGAAGTTCGAGATGACCCGACCGTCGAACGGGTGCATCCGGGGACCATAGGTGTTGAAGATTCGGACCACGCGGATGTTGGTCTTGTTGCTGCGATGGTAGTCCATGAAGAGCGTTTCGGCCGCCCGCTTGCCCTCGTCGTAGCATGCCCTGGGTCCGATTGGGTTGACCGACCCGCGATACGTTTCCGGCTGCGGATGCACTTCCGGGTCACCGTAGACTTCGCTGGTCGAGGCCTGCAAGACTTTGGCGTGACAGCGTTTGGCAATCCCCAAGGAATTGATCGCTCCCATGACCGACGTCTTCATGGTCTTGATCGGGTTGTACTGATAGTGCCCCGGCGCGGCGGGACAGGCCAGGTTGTAGATGTCGTCGACCTCCAGGAATATCGGTAGCGTAATGTCGTGGCGAATCAGTTCGAAGTTCGGGCGACCCAACAGATGCGCGACGTTCGACTTCTGGCTGGTGAAGAAGTTGTCCAGGCAGATCACGTCGTGTCCCTGCTCGATCAGTCGCTCGCAGAGATGGGAGCCGAGAAAGCCGGCCCCGCCGGTTACCAGAATACGCTTCAATGTCGACATGGCAGGCAATCCTTCATCCGGGCCATACAGCCACAAGCGAACGCGGGCGAAGCCCACGATCCAATAGGGGTGGAAATATCCGCACGAGGTGTGTAGCCAGCGTGGCGCGAGACTCTGAGAGACCCGCACGGTCACCACTGCCAACGCCGGGAACACACTCAGCGGCGGTCGGGCACCCAGAGCCCGCCTGTCGAATCGTACCACATAATACGATCTTGACTCCACCTCGGTTCTTCGGTAGCACCGTGAGAGGGGACGCGTCGATTCGGTCTTTTCCGGAAGTCGGGAGAATTCAGAGCCCCCAACAAGAGGGAATGCTGCGTCAGGAACGCCTGTCAAAACGGCGCGATAGGCCACTGCTGTCTATCCGCGTCACACAGTAGTTTCCCAGAGAAGACGTGGATTGCCACATCCTGGCAGAAAGTCGGGTTCCATATAATTACAGAATTTGCTACACAAATATCCTGTAATCGGGGCAGGATATACTCTTTGCCCCCTGAGGGTCGGGAAGAGCCTCAGGGCGTCGCAAGACCGCATCCTCGCATTCGGAGGCGGTTTTCTGTGCCGTCACGCTCCCGAGCAACGAGGACGTGGCCGATGAACACAATCATTGATCGAGCGGTTGTCACTGCTGCCGTCTCGGGCGATGCGCAGTCCGAGGAATCTCTGCGGACGTTTTTCGAACAGGCGCCGCTGGGCTATCAGGCGTTGGACGAAGACGGCAACCTGATCGACGTGAACCAGACTTGGCTCGATTTGTTGGGGTATGAGGAAAAGGCAGACGTCGTCGGTCGGTGGTTTGGCGACTTTCTCACGCCGGGCGATCAGAAACGCTTCTTACAGCATTTTTCCGACTTCAAGGCGGCCGACGAGATCCACGG
>JAZFUB010000118.1:0-6413 GCA_036447015.1 Thermoguttaceae bacterium
CCTTTCCAACTCGCTCTGTCGTGATCCACTGCGACTTCAACTCAACACAAAAGTTTGGAGCAGTGCATTCTCCCGGTCAGGGTGTGGAAAGTTACGAGAAGGGCCGACTGCATGTCAAGAGCAGTCTTGCGTAGATTGCCCCTGACGGCCCCGATGTCGATGTGGACGACGGGTGCGTCCATGGGCATGGAGCGGGCTCCAAATTGCGTGCAATTGCGATTGACTTTGCCCGGGTGAGTCTGGTAGCCTTCCGCCCTCGACGATTGCGCCTCGATGGCCGCGTCTCGAGCGTGACGGAGTTTCGCCGTAGGAGTAACCATGGCGTTCGCATCCATTGGTCCCATCGCGGTCCATCTGCCGGAAGCGGTCGAAGACAACGATTGTCTGAGGACCGAGTTTCCCGGATGGAACATGGACCTGATCTACGAGAAGACGGGCATCCGGGCGCGGCATATCGCGTCGCAGGACCAGTGTGCGTCCGACCTGGGTGTGATTGCGGCAGAGAAACTGCTTGCCGAGCACGGCATCGCTCGCGACAGCATCGATTTCTTGCTCTTCTGCACGCAGACGCCCGACTATCCGTTGCCGACAACGGCCTGTCTGATTCAGGATCGTCTGGGGTTGCCCACGTCGATCGGTGCTTTGGACTTCAACCTGGGCTGTTCGGGATTCGTCTACGGTTTGTCGCTGGCCGACGGACTGATTCGAAGTGGCGCGGCGCGGCGGGTGCTGTTGATCACGGCCGAGACGTATTCGAAGTACATCGACCGGACCGACCGATCACTGCGACCGATTTTCGGCGACGGGGCGGCGGCCACGCTCATCGAAGCTTCGGCCGAACGGTCGTTGGGATGCTTCACGTTCGGCACCGACGGGCGAGGCGCCAATGCCCTGATGGTTCCCGAAGGCGGAGCCCGTCGAAAGACCGACGTGTTGCGGCCGAACAAGCGCAGGCGCTGGGCCAGCCGCCTGTTCATGGACGGTCCGGAGTTGGTCAAATTCGCGCTCGACGTCGTTCCCCCCTTGGTCAATCGGCTGTTGGCCTCAGCCGGTTGGCAGCGCGACGACGTGGACATGTATCTGATGCATCAGGCGACCACGTTCATGCTCGACCATCTTCGCGATAGGTTGCACCTTGACGGGCCGCAGGTGCCCGAGGCATTGCAGGAGTACGGCAACACGGTATCGTCGACCATTCCTCTGTTGATTCACGAACTGCGAAGCTCGGGTCGTCTGCGGCCGGGCAAGCAGACGCTTCTGGTCGGCTTCGGTGTCGGATTTTCCTGGGCCGGTTGCACCTGGACCGAAACGTGGGCGACACGGCAACTCCAGGAAAACTTGCGCAAGGCGGCATGAGATGATGGCTGTCGGCAACCGTCACCACGCAAGCATTTCCAAGCATTGCTTGGCTCTGCACTGCTTCGTTCTGGCCGGACTGCTGATTGTGTCGCTTGCCGGCTGTGCGTCTTCACGCGGCGTCAGTCTGCGATCGACGCCGCAGGGTCCCCTGGTCGACCGGCTGAAACTCACGTCCTACTGGGGGCCCAAGCCGAGTCCTCGGACCATGCAGACGTTGCGAGTCTGTCATCTGACGGACGATCTGGCCAACAATCCGACGGACGATCCGAAGTGGATACTCGAAAAACTCCACGGATTCATCGACCGGGACCCGAGTCCCGAGAAAGTCCACGCGTTTGCCGAATTGGCATTCCTTCAGGCGAAGAAGGTCGAGGAAGAGGACCAACGGGCGGCGTTGGATCTCTACGGCGCGTCGGTCCTGCACGCGTATAAGTATCTATTCGACGAACGTTTTTCTCACGTGCGCAACCCTTACGATCCCCAGTATCGTAGCGCCTGCGACCTGTACAACGGGGCCTTGGAGGGCGCGTTGCGGATCGCTTGTAAGAACGGGTCGTTGGTTCCCGGAAACACGCAGACGCTGCACATGGCGTCCGGAACATGGAACATCCGGTGTGTCTTGCGGGGCACCCGTTGGCGACCGGAGGATATCGGGCGGTTCGAGTTCGTTTCCGACTACGAGATCAATGGGCTGAAGAACCACTATCGCACGTACGGGTTGGGTGTGCCGTTGATCGCCGTGCGCCGCAGTTACCCGGGCGAGCCGCCGGCGGCGAGGTACTATCCCGAAGACTTGAGCTTCCCGGTGACGGCTTTTCTGCGGCCGCTTGGCCATTCCGATTCGACCGGTGCCGATCCGACGAACCATTCGCAAACGGTCGTCCACGAAGGCCTGCTCGAACTGTACGATCCCCTGGCGATTCCCGAGACGTTGGTCGACAATCGGCTGGTCCCGTTGGAAAGCGATTTGACGACGCCGTTGGCCTATTTTCTCTCGAATCCGCGATTCGACCTGGCGACCGTCGGGCTGCTCCACCCGGAGAAACTCCTGGAGCTGCGACCTCAGACGGACGATCCGATCATGGGGCTCTACATGATTCAGCCCTACGAGCCGGGCAAGATTCCCGTGCTGCTGGTCCATGGGCTGTGGTCGAGTCCGATGACCTGGATGGAGATGTTCAACGACCTGCGCAGCTCGCGGGAGATTCGCGACCATTACCAATTCTGGTTCTATCTCTATCCGACCGGACAGCCGTTCTGGGTCAGCGCGACCCAGATGCGCAACGATTTGGCCAAAGCCCGAGAGGTGCTCGATCCGTATCATCAGGAGCCGGCCCTGGACCAGATGGTGCTGGTCGGCCACAGCATGGGTGGTCTGGTGGCCAGGATGCAGACGCTCAACAGCAAGAACGACTATTGGAATCTGGCCAGTGGGCAGCCGTTCCACCTGGTCAAGACCGAGCCCGAGATTCGCGAGAAGCTGCGCCAGGCCTTTTTCTTTCAACCGAATCCGTCGATCCGCCGCGTGGTGACGATCGGCACGCCGCATCGTGGCAGCACGATTTCCAACCAGACGACGCAGTGGCTGCTGAGCAAACTGATCGATCTGCCCAGCAAACTCGTCCAGAGCCAGCAGAAACTGTTTCGCGAGAACAAGGGTCTGTTTCGCGACACGTCGCTGCTGAAGATCCACACGAGCATCGATTCCTTGGCGCCCGACTCGCCCATCTTCCCGGTGATGCTGGCCGGTCGTCGCCCGCCGTGGGTCAAATACCACAACATTATCGGCGAGATACCCGGCGACGGGTGGCTCAGTTCGCTGGCCTCCGGTGGCGACGGGGTCGTGGCTCGGAAGAGTTCGCATCTGGACGACGCCGAGTCGGAGTTGGTCGTCGAGGCCGACCACACGACCATTCAGAGCCATCCGATGACCGTGCTCGAGGTGCGGCGGATTCTGTTGGACCATCTGGCCGAACTGACCGGCCGACCGGCCGCCAACGTGGCCGAACATGAAGTCGCCGACCCGGGGCGCCGTTAAGGATCTTATGGGCGTGTAACTACGTTCGCCGGAACGTGGGGCCGGGCGCCATACCCACACTTGCATAGGCATGCGTGGATTTCAAACCCGTCCAAGCCCACCGACGGCGATCGGTGGGACCAGGCACCGTGGATGAGTCCCACCGATCGCCGTCGGTGGGCTTGGACAATTGTGTAACGTAAGGGATTCTCGGACGACCTCACGCTTACGTACGTTCGTGGCCCGATAGAGAACAATGAATCGCAAAGTCGTCATCATCACCGGAGCGGCCGGTTTTCTCGGTTCGGCCGTTACGGTCGATCTTTCCGGGGATCACACGGTCGTCGCAATCGACCACCGCGGGCCGTCCGAGGCGTTGCTTGCCGCCGCGCCGGGCGTCGGTTGGCATCAGGTCGACATCGCCGAGGCCCGGGCCGTCGAGGCCGTTTTTCGGCAGACCACCGAGTCGATCGGCCGTGTTGATCTGGTTGTCCACTTTGCGGCGTTCTATCACTTCGGGATGGACCGGCGCGAGGAATATGAGCGAACGAACGTGCAGGGAACGTCACACGTCGTGCAATCGTCCGTCCGCAGCGGTGTTGGGCGATTGATCTTCGCCAGCAGCATCGCCGCCATGCGGCCCGAGTCGTCCACCGAGGTGCTAACCGAGAAGACTCCGACGGCCGACTACATCCCCTATGCAGAGACCAAGGCGATCGGCGAGCGGATGCTCCGCGAGGCGTCCGACCGACTGCCGGCAGTCGTCTTGCGCATCGGCGGGGCGTTCAGCGATTGGTGCGAGTTGCCGCCGCTGTGGAGTCTGCTGAAGCTTTGGGGTGGTCGGTCGCCGCTGAGCCGGCTGGTCGTCGGCCAAGGCCGCTCCGCAATGCCCTACATCCACCGCGACGACCTCGTGCGTATCGTTCGAGCCTGTATTGAGCGCCACGCGAGCCTTGGCCACCATGAGGTCTTTCTGGCATCGCAGCAGGGTGCCGTGACGCATGAGGAACTGTTCACCGCCATCGGTCGGACGCTCGGAAAGGCGACCACAAAACCGATCTTTTTCGCTCCAGGGCTTGCAAAACTCGGATTGGCCGCACAACATGCCCTGGGGCACTTGACCGGCCGGGTGCCCTTCGAGCATCCCTGGATGCTACAATTTACCGATCGACCATGGGTGGCCGATACGACCCATACGTGGAATGAGCTCGGGTTCCGTCCGACCGACGGTCTGGGATTGCTCGAGCGACTGCCGGTTTTGCTCGAACATTTTCGGCACGACCGCCGCACTTGGGAAGACCGCAACAGGGTTCGGGCCGCCGGTCGGTACGCCTATTCTTGCGAAGACACGTGAAACCGGCGTGTCGCCGCGGAACGTCCATTGAAGGAGTTACGGTAGTGTCCCCCGACCACAGTGATCTATTCTGCGCCGATCTGCCCTCCCAGCCACGGCCCTCGATGGGTCGAATTCTGGTGACCGGTGCCACCGGCTATATCGGGGGAAGGCTGGTTCCGGAACTGCTGGCCCGGGGCTACCATGTGCGTGTGATGGTCCGCGCCGCTTCGCCGGAACACAGGCAGCGCTGGCCGGGCGCCGAGATCATCGTGGCCGATGCGCTCGATCAAAAGGGCATGCGTCGGGCGTTGCAAGGAATCCACGCCGGCTACTACCTGATCCATTCGCTCTTGAGCGGCCAGAAGGACTTCGAGGCGATGGAGATCCTTGCGGCTTCGAACTTCCGCAAGGCGGCCGAGGAAAATGGGGTCCAGCGCATCATCTATCTCGGCGGGCTGGGCGACGTGCAGGCTTCGCTCTCACCCCATCTGCGAAGCCGTATGCACGTGGCCGAGGAACTGGGCCGCGGCAAGGTTCCCGTGACCATACTTCGAGCGGCCGTGATCATCGGCTCCGGCAGCGCGTCGTACGAGATCGTCGAGCATCTGGTCAAGAACCTTCCGATCCTCTTCATTCCCTCCTGGGCAAAAACCCGGTGTCAGCCGATCGGCGTGCGCGACGTGATCAAGTACCTCGTCGGCGTGCTCGAGAAGGACGAAACGACCGGACAGTCGTACGACATTGGCGGGCCGGATGTCTTGACCTACAAGCAGATGCTCAAGATCCTGGCCGACTTGCTCGGCAAACGGCGAATCTTTCTACCTTGCCCGTTCGGCCATATCGGGCTCTTCTCCTACTTCACCAGCCTGTTGACACCCGTGCCGGCCAGCATCACGCAGTGCCTGATGGACGGGATCACCAACGAGGTCGTTTGCCAACACGAGGTCATCAAACGGGTGCTGCCGTTCGAGCCGCTTACCTACCGGGTCGCGCTGTTGAAGGCCATGTCGCGGGAGGAGCAAGACAATGTCCATACACGCTGGTCCGACGCCTATCCGCCGGCGCACGAGTTGGCGATCAAACTCGATGAAGTCGAAGGCCCGGTGCGATACACGAGTTCGTACTCCCTGCTGAGCGACAAGGACGCCGCGTCGCTCTTCCGCTCCATCTGCAAGATCGGCGGTCGCGAGGGCTGGTTCCACAGCAACTGGCTGTGGTGGATGCGCGGAGCCGTCGATCGGCTCCTGATGGGCGTGGGCTCTTCACGCGGACGGCGGAGTTTCGCCACTCTGAGGATCAACGACGTGATCGACTTCTGGCGCGTCGAAGACCTCAAGCAAGACAAGAGGCTCCTACTGCGAGCCGAAATGAAACTGCCCGGCATGGCATGGCTGAAGTTCCGCATCGACCGGGAACGAACCGACGAGGAAGAAGAAAGAAACCGCCTGTCGGTAACCGCCTACTACCAATCGCGAGGAATTTACGGCCGGCTCTATTGGTATCTGTTCCTACCCTTCCACATCTTCATCTTCCGCGACCTGATCCGCCAGATCGAGAAGCGAAGTTGAGAATGTGGCCTGCAGTGTATTCACTCAGATCGATGTCTGGCACTTTTTCGGGGTTGTGCCTTACGATCTTGAAGACAAATACGGATTGTTTCCCCCATGAGTCCGTGTACTGGACCGCGTGCAAAGTCATCTC
>JAZFUB010000119.1:0-4615 GCA_036447015.1 Thermoguttaceae bacterium
ACAATTGGGGCTCGACTCGCTGTTGCTCGACGTCGACTGTACCTTGAAGCGATACCGTGACGAGGAGGTCACGCCCGAGGTGTCCGCTTGGCTCGAATCGTTGCGTGGCGGGGGGATCGGGCTGTGTCTGGTCTCCAACGGTATGGGGCCGCGGATCGAACGGTTTGCGGCGAAGCTCGATCTGCCGTTCCTGGCCAGTGCCCTGAAGCCGTTGCCGCGCGGCTGCCGTCGGGCCGTCCAGCGGATGCAGTTCGACCCGTCGCGGACCGCCATGGTGGGCGATCAACTGTTTGCCGACATCATGGCCGGACGGTTTGCCCGACTGATGGCGATCTGGGTGCGTCCGATCCATCCGGAGGAAGAACCCTGGTTCACGCGTCTGAAGCGTCGGCCCGAGCGGTGGATGCTGCGATGGATGCGGGACGACTCTCCCCCAATCGGGGCAGACGACAGCTGATCTGGTCCCGTCGGTGCAGATTCGGTATTATTCGGTTGGTTGGGCCTCTTCTCATAGCCACCGCTGCACGGACAGATACCACGATGACGGCCATTCTCGGCATTTCCGCATTCTATCACGACTCGGCGGCCGCACTGGTCGTCGACGGCCGGATGGTTGCCGCCGCTCAGGAGGAGCGGTTCACGCGGAAGAAACACGACCACGACTTTCCCGTGGCCGCGATCGAGTACTGTCTGGAGGAAGCGGGGCTGACGCCCGAGCAGCTCGATTACGTCGGCTTCTACGACAAGCCGCTGCTGAAGTTCGAGCGGCTGCTGGAGACCTACCTGGCCTTCGCACCGGTCGGGTTCCGCTCCTTTCTGCAAGCGATGCCCTTGTGGCTTCACCAAAAACTCCACCTGCCGCGCGAAATGAGCAAGGGGCTGGGCCGTCGCTACAAGAAGCGATACGTCTTTACCGAACACCACGAATCGCACGCCGCCAGCGCGTTCTTTCCCTCGCCGTTCGACGAGGCGGCCATCCTCACGCTTGATGGTGTCGGCGAATGGGCCACCGCCAGTTGCGGTCATGGCCGGGGCAATCGCATCACGCTGACCGAAGAGCTCCGTTTCCCACACTCGCTAGGGTTGCTCTACTCGGCCTTCACCTACTTCTGCGGATTTCGGGTCAACTCGGGCGAATACAAGCTGATGGGTTTGGCCCCCTATGGCGAGCCGACCTACGTCGACCTGATCCGCGAGAAGCTGCTCGATCTGAAGGACGACGGTTCGTTCCGGATGGACATGTCGTACTTCAATTACTGCCAAGGGCTGACGATGACGTCGAAGAAATTCGACCGACTGTTCGGCGGCCCGCCGCGCCGGCCCGAGTCGCCGGTGACCCAGCGCGAAATGGACCTGGCCGCCTCGGTCCAGAAAGTGACCGAAGAGATCGTGCTGCGGTGTGCCCGACATGTGCATGCTCAAACCGGGCTGAAGAACCTTTGCCTTGCCGGGGGCGTGGCGCTGAATTGCGTGGGGAACGGCCGGGTGCTGCGTGAAGGACCCTTCGAGAATATCTGGATTCAACCGGCCGCGGGCGACGCCGGCGGGGCGCTGGGGACCGCGCTGTTCATCTGGCACCAGTTGCTCGGCAACCCGCGCGAGGTCGTCCAACCCGATGCCCAACACGGCTCGCTGCTGGGACCCTCGTTCACCGACGACCAGATCCGCACGTTCCTCGACGGCCAGGGAGCCAAGTATCGTCATTTCGACGACCCGGACGAACTGTGCAACCACGTGGCCGAGTTGATCGCCTCGGAGAAGGTGATCGGATGGATGCAAGGACGGACCGAATTCGGACCCCGGGCGCTCGGGTCGCGCAGCATTCTCGGCGACGCGCGAAGCCGGAAGATGCAGACCGTGATGAACCTGAAGATCAAGTTTCGCGAGTCGTTCCGCCCGTTCGCGCCGATCGTGTTGCGAGATCGGGTGAGCGAATTCTTCGAGATGCGCGATAACGAGGACAGCCCCTATATGCTGCTGGTGGCGCCGGTCGCCGAAGACAAGCGTATTGCGCAGAACGGTCAGACGGCCAAGGGGCTCGACAAACTCAAGCTGATCCGCAGCGAGGTGCCGGCGATCACGCACGTCGACTATTCGGCCCGCGTGCAGACGGTCGACGCCGAGCGGAATCAGCGGCTCTACCGACTGATGAAAGCGTTCGAGGCCAAGACCGGATGCCCGGTGATGATCAACACGAGTTTCAACGTCCGCGGCGAGCCGATCGTTCTTTCGCCCAAGGACGCCTACCGCTGTTTCATGGGCACGAACATGGACGTGCTCGTGCTGGAGAATTTCGTGCTGATGAAAACGGATCAACCCAACGCCCAAGAGCACGACAACGACGAGTATTTGGCCCAGTTTCAACTTGACTAAACAGTAGGTCAGGCTGTGCCTGACGCGAGAACCAAGCAGAGATCGCTATGAGCCTCATCCGCATCAACAAGAACCCGTCACGCCGGGAGTTGGCCCTTTTCGGGCTGATCTGGCTCGTTTTCTTCGGCGTTGTCGGCGGAATCGTGTGGGGTAAGAGCGAATCGACGACCGCCGCGTCGGCCATTTGGGCTATGGCGGTCGTGGTGCCGGTGGTCGGTGGGATCGTGCCGTCGCTGATGCGACTCGTCTACCTGGGCATGTGCTACGCGTCTTTTCCGATCGGGTTCGTCGTTTCGCACGTGATCCTGGCGATCGTTTATTACCTGGTGATGACGCCGATCGGTCTGTTGATGCGAATGTTCGGCCACGACCCGATGCAGCGTCGCTTCGACCGCGATGCCGAGACCTATTGGATACCCCGCAAACAACCCGACCGGATGGAACGTTACTTCCGACAGTCGTAACGCAAACAGGAGCCAAGGCGATGACCGACGAACCGAAAACGGCCGAAGACCGTCAGCAACAAGTCTCCGAGTTCGAGCAACAGGCCGAACAATCGCAGCAGGGGATCGTCGCCGAGTTCGTCGACTTCTTGCGCTACAACAAGACTTGGTGGCTCGCGCCGATCATTCTCGTGTTGCTGGGCGTCGGCCTGCTGGTCGTGGTGGGCGGTTCAGGCGCGGCACCGTTCATCTACACGCTGTTCTAATCCTACAGCGCAAGGTTGCACGGCGAAGTCATTCGTCTGGCGAGCCTCAGCGAGGATCCTGGACGGATTTCCATGCCGTGCTCGTTCTGGCTTTCTTTCGTACATGCGGATCGGCGTAGAAACGCGTCAGGCCGCAAGCCACACAGACGACGACGTGCGTATGATCAAGCAAGAGGCCGCTGAGATCCTGAAGAGCGTGCGAACCGTGCTCACCGGAGGTCGGCAGCCGCCGAGAGTAAAGCTCCAATCCGTGACACTCGGGACAGGCGGTTGGCAGGCTGGATAGCATTGCATCACTCGGCGATATTTGAGTTCAGTTGTCAGCGGTCGCACCCAACGCGACCTGCTCAATACTCCCGCGGTCGCATCTTCGCTTGCACTCGGCCCGGCAGCCCTTGAATCCGCAGGAATCCTTCCGCGTCGGTTTGGTTGTAGTCGCCGCCGCCTTCCATGGTGGCGATGCCTTCGTCGTAGAGGCTGTTCGGGCTGGTTCGTGAGGCGACCTGTATGTTGCCCTTGTAGAGGTTCAGCGTCACTTGGCCCGTGACCGGCTTTTGGGCTTCGCGGATCATCGCCATCAGGGCGTCGAGCTTCGCGTGGTACCAGAAACCGTAGTAGACCAACTCGGCTACTTCCGGAGCCAACCGGTCGCGCAGGTGCACCAGGTCGCGGTCCAGAGTCAATTGCTCGACCAGGCGATGGGCGTCGTAGAGGATCGTCATGCCGGGCGCCTCATAAACGCCGCGGCTCTTCATGCCCACGAAACGATTCTCGACCATGTCGATCCGCCCGATGCCGTTGCGCCCGCCCAATTCGTTCAGGCAACTGACGACCTCGAATGGGCTGAGCGACTTGCCGTTGACCGCCACGGGCACACCCGACTCGAACGCGATCGTGACCGGCTGCACCTCGTCCGGCGCGTCTTGGGGCGAAACCCCCATGCCGAAATCGACCAGTTCGACGCCATTGACCTGCATGTCTTCGAGTTGGCCCGCCTCGTAGCTGATGTGCAGACAGTTCTCGTCGGAGCTATACGGCTTGGCGGCCGAGACCTTCACGGGAATCTTCTTCTCGTTGCAGTACTCGATCATTTCCGTACGGCCGGGAAACGCGTTGCGGAATCGCTCCATCCGCCACGGCGCGATCAGCTTGACGTCGGCGTCGAGTGCTTCGGCCGCCAACTGGAAACGGCACTGGTCGTTGCCCTTGCCCGTGGCACCGTGGGCATACGCATCGGCTCCCACGTCGCGGGCAATCTGCAAACAGACCTTCGAGATCAGCGGCCGGGCGATCGACGTACCCAGCAGATAGACGCCTTCGTACTTGGCCTGCCACTGCAACACGGGGAAGGCGAAATCGCGGCAGAGTTCTTCCTGGGCGTCGATGAAATGGACCGACTTGGCCCCGATATCGGTCGCCTTTTTGCGGATCGCCTCGCGGTCCTCGCACGGCTGGCCCAGATCGACGTAGACGGCATGGACGTCGTAGCCCTCGTCCATCAGCCAACCGAGAATCACCGAGGTATCCAATCCA